>NZ_JACFQM010000001.1:503262-604076 GCF_016101465.1 Snodgrassella sp. M0110
TTATACATGTGAGCATGTTTTTTTGGAGCGGGAAACGAGTCTCGAACTCGCGACCTCAACCTTGGCAAGGTTGCGCTCTACCAACTGAGCTATTCCCGCGTTTTTCATTCGTACTGAATGAAGAAGCAACATTATATCGATGAAAAAAAATGTGTCAAGATTATTCATACATCTGATGCAGTATTTTTTGCTTTCACTATGATTTTTTAGGATTTAAATTCTTTCGTTGCCATCTTTAAATAATACAGCATGGACCAAATAGTAAGAATACAGGCTATAAGCATAAGAATATTTCCAAGTATCCATAATAAATTGGGTTCTGCTAATGGTGGGGAAGTGAGTAGTAAAAGAAAAATAGCTGCCATTTGCGCTGCGGTTTTAAATTTTCCCAATTTGGCTACGGCAACACTATTTCGTTTGCCAAGCTGAGCCATCCATTCTCGTAAAGCAGAAATGGTAATTTCACGACCGATGATAATCATGGCAAATATGGCATAGGTGCGGCCAGTTGCTACAAGTAATATCAGAGCAACAGCTACCATTAGTTTATCTGCAACCGGGTCAAGAAAAGCACCAAAATTAGATGTTTGTTTCCAACGACGTGCCAGATAACCATCAAACCAGTCAGTTATAGCAGCTACGGCAAAAAAGCCTGCTGCAAGCCAGTTAATGATCTGGCGATCACTAATCCAGTCTGCTGGCAAATAAAATAATAAAGTAAATATTGGAATGATGAGGATACGCAACCAAGTGAGCAATATCGGAAAATTCCATGGCATAACGGGGTGTCCCTGACAAGTTATGATTTGGTTGCTTATATGATACCGCTTTGAGCGCTTTAAGGTGATTTTTTATTATTGATTGATGAATGTATCTCAGGATAAATTGTTGTGATAATTTTATATTTTTATTTAAATATTTAATTATTAATTATGTTTTAATAGTAATTCATGGTATGGAAACTACAGCATCGGACAGCAAAGATGGTTTATATTTTCTGTCCGATGCTGGAGAAGTTACTTCACCATGTCTTTATAGGCAGCATAGCCGGCTGCATCCATCTCTTCATAGGGAATAAACCGTAAACTTGCTCCGTTGATGCAATAACGTAATCCACCGCGATCTTGCGGGCCATCTGTAAATACATGTCCTAAATGTGAGTCTGCCTGTTGACTACGCACTTCGGTTCGTTGCATACCATGACTATTATCCTCATGGTTACTCACCGCTTCCGATTGTATTGGCTGACTGAATGCCGGCCAGCCGCAACCGGAATTAAATTTATCCCGTGAGCTGAAAAGTGGCTCTCCACTGACAATATCTACATAAATGCCAGGGACAAACAGTTCATCATACGGATGACTATACGGAGGCTCAGTACCTGCATTCTGAGTAATTTGATAAGCTTCTTCACTCAGCTGCTGGTGTAAAGTGGCTGCATCAGGTTTATGAAAAGCGTTTGCATCATATAATGTTGTTGTAGTCTGAGATGTTTGCAATTCAGGCAGAGGTTCCCGGGCTTTTTGTAAATCAATATGACAGTAGCCTTGTGGGTTTTTGTCCAGATAATCCTGATGATATTCTTCGGCCGGAAAAAACTGTTGTAAAGGCAAGTTTTCTACCACGATAGGTGCAGTATAACGGCCTTGTTCAGCTTTAATCATTGCCTGAATAACATCATGATCAGCAGGGTCAGTATAGTAGATACCACTACGATATTGAGTACCAGTATCATGTGCCTGACGATTCAGAGTAGTGGGATCTACTATACGGAAAAAATGACGCAGAATGTCAGTTAAGGACAGAATATCTGCATCATATTTAACCTTTATCGTTTCAGCATGGCCGGTGTCCTGTTTGCATACTTCTTCATAGGTTGGGTTATCAGTATGCCCGTTGGCATATCCGGCCTCGGTTTCAATCACGCCATTTAAACGCTTAAAATAGCCTTCTATACCCCAGAAACAGCCGCCAGCTAGATAAATAGTTTTTAGATTCATAATGTTATTCCATATATATTTGTGTGGTTTATTTGTACATGCTAACACCAGCATGTGTTGAATAAAAGATGTTGTTTTGCTTAATTATGTTTAGCTGAGATAAAATCTCTGCCTTACTTTGATAAATTGATGCATTGTCATATTGGTTAAAGATCATATGAGTATTATTACCTATTTACGTCCTGCGAGACCGGAAGACTGTGAACATATCTATAATGCTCATCGCTATGCTGTTCAATATACCTGTGCACGTAAGTATGATGAAACAGTATTAAAAGCATGGTTGTCTTTATTGAATTTACAAAGTTATTTGCATACACTGGCAGATGCTAATAAAGCTTTATGGGTAATTGATTATAAAGGTAATATACAAGGCTTTTTTCAGATGGATCTGGTAGAAGCACAATTGGATGCTTTATATATTCATCCTTTTGTACATAATCAGGGTTTAGGTACTGCCTTATTGCAGCGTGCTGAAGACATTGCCTGTCGTACAGGTCTGGGAATGCTGAAGTTATATGCTTCACTCAATTCGGTAAAATTTTATGAAATTAATGGCTATGCTTCATTGGGTGAATGTGCTTTACCTCTTAATGATCAGGTTACGGTGAACTGCTTACTGATGCGTAAATATTTAATTGGATAAATGAGATGATATGTTAAAACAATTTAGCTTAATCACATGTTAAATATAGAAAATGATCATTTGAGGCAGATAAGCCGGCAGAATCAAGAAATATATTCTTATTTGTAATTATTGATTTGACTAATTTAAACAGTTTACCCGGATCAAATATATTTTGATTCATTTTCTAATACTGAACAATCTGGTATTAAATGAATAATTCTGATTACGAATTTTTTGCGATAAAAATTTTGACTGTGTATTATTTTTTTATGAAATAAACTATTGATTATCAGTTAAATAATTATTTTTAGAATAAGCTTAAATGATTTAATAACATAAATTGCTTATTTTTTAAGCAATAAAAAATAAATAAAAAAAATCAGTTATATAGTTGAGTTATCCCCATATTTTACCTAAAGTTTTGCGCTGAATTTTGTGTACAGGTGGATAATTCAATTTTGTGGATTAAATTATTTTAATCTGACAAATAAAGAAGCTTGCTACTTATAGTACTGCCTGCCACAATAGCTCTTCAATTTAATATTATTTTGTATTTATATGAAATGTCCTTTTTGCCAGCATAACAATACACAGGTAATAGATACGCGTCTGAGCGAAGGTAATAATAGTATTCGCCGTCGCCGTCGCTGTCTGGCCTGTGACTGTCGTTTTAGTACGCTTGAAGTAGTGGAAATGCGTATGCCATTGATTATCAAACGTACTGGAGAAAAGGTATTATTCGATCCGGCCAAGTTATATACCAGTATCAGCAGGGCATTACACAAACGACCGATGGATCGGGAAAGTATTGAAAATGCGGTAGCAGAAATAGAAACTAATCTATATCACATGGGTGTCAAAGAAGTTCCTAGTTATATGATTGGTGATATGGTTCTAAGTTTACTGGCCAAACTGGATGAAGTTGCTTATGTACGCTTTGCTTCGGTGTATAAAAGTTTTCATGATGTTTCAGAATTCACTCAATTAATTGCAGCTTTAAAAAAAACAGATTAGGTTTCATTCAGTTAAAATAGTTTACACAGTTGACTGCATTCGCTACTAATTCTTGTTATACTTTGTAACTATTGTGCCTTATCATGAAAGCTTAAATATATCATGTTGAAATCTCGTATATGGTTGTATGTAATAATTACTTTACTTAGTTTATCTGCTTGTAAAAAAGATGATACTTCTGTAACGATAGATGCAAGTGATGTTCAGGCTGCCAGCAGCAGCGCGACATCTGCCGCTGAAACTCCGGTTACTCAGACTCTGACGAGTAAAGATGATAAACTCAGCATTGTAGTTAATGGAAGTTTTGCTGATGTGATGGACAGTGCAACAGATTGGGTAGATCAGGAAGAGTTAAATAGTCTGACTTTGTTACAGCATGATGAAAATAGTAATATTACTTTAGCAGTAAATAATTTGGGTACAATAAAGATTAAGCCGGATGAATATTTCAAAAATCTTGCTGACAGCCTTCAAAATAATAAAAATATTAGTGATATTAAGGTAGGTGTTGCTACTGAAAACCGTATGAATTATCGTTTCAGTCATCAGCAAAATGGTAGCTTGTTAAATGAAAGCTGTGTTGCCCTGATTGGAGACAATAACCTGTATTCAGTTTGCGCCAGCAGTGAGAGTGCTGATTATGCTGAACTTGCAGGTACTTTAAAAACCATAAATGTACAGAATAGTTAAAATATGAGCTTTTCTGAGCTTGATACAAAATTTATGCAAACCGCCCTTGAGCTAGCCTGGCAAGGGCGGTTTTCTACCAGCCCTAATCCGAGAGTTGGTTGCGTGATCACTTACGGGGAGCAAATTGTTGGTCAGGGATTCCATGTTTGTGCAGGAAAGCCACATGCTGAAATACATGCATTACGTCAGGCCGGAAATTGGGCAAAAGCTGCAACTGCCTATGTTACTTTAGAACCATGCAGTCATACAGGGCGGACAGGTCCATGTGCTCAGGCATTGATTGATGCACAGATTAAGCGGGTTGTTGTTGCTATGAGTGATCCTAATCCATTAGTGAAAGGCAATGGATTAAATATGTTGCGAAAGGCAGGTATACAGGTCGACAGTGGTCTGTTTACACAACAGGCACGTGAACTGAATTCAGGTTTTTTATCCAGGCAAGAAAGACATAAGCCTTATATCAGGTTGAAAATAGCCGCAAGTCTGGATAGCAAAACAGCTCTGAGCAATGGTTTGAGCCAGTGGATAACTGGTGAGGAAGCACGTAATGATGTACAGACTTTACGTGCTGAAAGTTGTGCCATATTAACCGGCATCAATACTATACTGGCAGATGACCCTCTGTTAAATGTCCGTCGTTTTTCGACATTAAGACAACCGTTACGTATTATTCTGGATAGTCACTTACGTCTCACGCCGGAATATCAGGTAATTCAGGATACAAATAGTCCTACACTGGTTATTACTACTATTGATGACAGTGCTAAAAAGGCTATTTTTGCATCTTATTCGCATGTTTCTGTGCTTACTGTACCGGCAAATCAGCGAGGACAGATTAATTTACAAGAACTTTGGCCAATTCTGGCTCAACGTGATATTGGTTCAGTATTGGTGGAAGCAGGCTCTATTTTGAATTCGGCATTGTTAACCGCTAATGCGGTTGATGAAATTATTTATTATCAGGCTCCCAAAATACTGGGAGCTACTGCGCGCAATGCTATCGAACTGGCGGAAAATCCACAGGCTTTAACAGAGCCGGAGTGGCAGACAGTTGATGTAAAAATATTTGGGCAGGATTGTCGCTGGTTATTGCGTCATCGTGAAAGTGCTGAATGGTTAGCGGGTAAAGCTGATTCAGAATCATAATTAGCCTGAATTTCCAAACCAATATTTCTGATTGAAAAACTATTTAGTGCTGAAAATAAATTTTCAATATGTAACAATGAATCTATTGCATGTAAGCATGATTGATTTTTAATGAGCGTGTTAGCATTCTTGTTGTGGATTTATTAATTTTTCTATTGGCAATTTAAAACAAAGGTTTCGTCATGCGTATTTTATTAACAGGTTCAAAAGGGCAGGCAGGTAGTTGTTTAAGAGACAGATTACCAGATAGCTGGGAGTTAATTGCCAGTGACTCGCAGACACTGAATATTACGGATGCACATAATGTGCTCAATATGGTGAAAACTTTTGAACCGGATGTAATTATTAATGCAGCAGGGTATACCAAAGTTGATGCTGCTGAAACGGACATAGATAAAGCCTTTGCAATAAATGCAACCGGAACACTGAATCTGGCTCAGGCAGCTCAGTCAATTGGTGCACGTCTGATTCATATATCGACTGAGCAGGTATTTGATGGTCATCACCATGTGATTCTTTCGGAAAACATGGCACCTAACCCATTGAGTGTATACGGGCACAGTAAGCTGGCTGGTGAACTACTGGCTTTAAATGCACATGTGGATACCGTTATTGTCCGTACTTCATGGGTTTATAGTGAATACGGACATAATTTTGTGAAAATTATGTTAGAAAAAGGGTTAGAAACGCCTAGTTTAAGAGTAGTTGATGATCAGATTGGTTGTCCAACTTATGCTGGAGACTTGGCTGAGGCCATTATACGTCTTGCAGCATTACCTCATTCTCCGCGCGGTTTATTACATTTCGCAGGAAGTCAGCAAATGAGTTGGGCAGAATTTGCTCAGCGTATTTTTGCTGAAGCTGCAAAAATTGACGAACGTTACAAACACGTTAAGGTTGAACATATTGCTACTGCTGATTACCAGTCAGCGGCCAGAAGACCTGAGTTCGGTATTTTGGACAGTCGTACTTTGCAAAATCTGCTTCCGCAACCGGTTGCAGATACACCTTTAGCACGTATTGTCGAAAAATTAATAAGATAAGAAGTATAAAAAAGCGGGTTAACTGATAACCCGTTTTTTTATAAATGATAGTTTCAGCCTTACGTACGCATATCGAAATGCTCAACTTTAAATCCGGCATTACGATAGGTGCGAAAACGTTTCCGTGCAGCTGCAATTTCATCCAGATCATTCCTGACCAGTTCTAATACTCGCTCTGGTTTCCGGGGGGCATTACACCAGTAGGCATCCGCCAGATTGATAACAACATAATCTTTTTCTATTACTGGTAAATCCTCGCCATAAGCCAGTAATACAGCTTGTAAATCAAATAATTGTTGGTGTTGTGGTGTCCAGACTTCATGCGGGATAAAACTTGCAGGCTGAAATGACCATAAAGCATGATCCAGCTGATTAACACGGCTTACATCATCACACCAAATTAAAATATTTGAACCACTTTTAAATACTTTTTGCGTCAGGCGACATGTAAATGAAACGGGGTCAGTAATGTGAGTATAAAAAGTAGTAGTGGCCATATCATTTTAAATTCAGGATTGCAAAATCAGATACTCAAGTAAAAGCGGAACAGGGCGGCCTGTTGCACCTTTATTATTACCGGACTGCCATGCTGTACCGGCAATATCAAGATGAGCCCAGCAATAGGATTCGGTGAAGTATGACAAAAAGGCAGCGGCAGTAATCGTTCCGGCAGGGCGACCACCTATATTTTGTAAATCAGCAAAATTGGATTTTAACTGCTCTTTGTATTCATCAAATAAAGGTAGTTGCCATGTTTTATCGTTAATGCTGTCTGCTGCCTGTAGTAACTGATCTATTAATTGCTGATTATTACCTAATATACCTTGTGCAACATGTCCTAAAGCAATAATACAGGCTCCGGTAAGAGTAGCAACATCGATAACTGCTTTAGGCTGGAAGCGTTCAGCATAGGTAAGTGCATCACATAATATCAGTCTGCCTTCTGCATCAGTATTTAAAACTTCAATATTTAAACCATTCATGGCACGAACAATATCACCTGGTTTAACCGCATTGCCGGAAGGCATATTTTCGCAGGTCGGGACTATTGCAACGAGGTTTATTGGTAGTTTGAGTTTTACTGCCGCTGCAAAAGTACCAATAACCGAAGCCGCTCCACACATATCAAATTTCATTTCATCCATGGCAGCACCCGGTTTAAGAGAAATACCGCCAGAATCAAAAGTAATACCCTTTCCAACCAAAACTATAGGCTTATCTTCAGTATCCGGAGACCCATGGTATTGCAATTCAATAAGATAAGCTCCGGCTGAGCTTCCCTGTGCAACAGACAGTAAAGCATTCATACCCATTTCCTGTATTTCAGTTTCATTTATGATGCGTGCACTGGCACCTAAATCATTGGCAATTTTGGCAGCAGAAGAAGCAAGATATGCCGGAGTACAGATATTTCCCGGTGCATTACCTAAATCTTTACAGATATTCATACCATAGATAATAGCTTCGGCTTTACTGAGATAGGTACTGACAGCGTGATCTGTTTGATAATTGATTTTTTCAAGTAATACAGGTTTTGAATCCTTTTTAAATTTATCGAAACAATAAACTGCCTCACCAACAGCAATAGTAAATGCCTGTACCCATTTCTGAGCCAGAGCTTGCGGCAGCTTACTCAAATCTACATTGAGTAACTGCTGCTCTTTTGCCCAGCTGGCAACAGTTGAAGTCAGTTTCTGAATGCTGGCATAATCATCTTTATCAATGCTTACTACAGCTAAAGCCTGTAAAAATTCATCTTTTACTGTGTGTGTAGCAATAAAATCCTTTTGCTGCTGTTGTAATTGAGTTAGCAAAGTATTAGCTATATGATGTTCTGGTTTGCTTTCTTTGCAATATACAAATAATAACGAACTGTTGTTTTGCGGCTGCAATTGTTCGGCTTTTATGCTAAATTCCATCTTTTCCTCTCCCATTATGAGGGCGTTGTATATACTCTGGACGTATCATGCGTTAAGCTGATCAGGATGCCCCTATTGTAACGCAGGCTGTCGTTAAAGTACGGACAGTTGCAAATGTGTTTAACTATCTTATGATTTATCAACGCCAATTTATTAAAGAATTATCATGGGCTGCCGTAGGCATATTCATGGTTTTGTTGATTGTGCTGGTGGCTACACAAGCAATTAATCTGCTGGGTCGCGCTGCCAATGGTCGTGTGGCTATTGATGCTGTATCAGCGTTAATCGGATTCTGGACAATTGGTCTGACTCCGGTACTGCTTATTCTCACAGCCTATATCAGCATTATTACTGTACTTACCCGTTACTGGCGTGATAGCGAAATGGTTATCTGGTTATCCAGCGGATTGTCATTGAAAAACTGGATTATTCCATTAATGAAATTTGCAATTCCGTTTGCTGTTCTGGTTGCCATCGTTTCCATGCTGATTCAGCCATGGGCGGAGTGGCGTAGTAGGGAATTTGCCGAATTGCTGAAACAGAAACAGGAAATGTCATTATTGGAGCCGGGCGTATTTCGGGAAATAGGTAAAAACCATCCGCGCGTTTATTTTATTGAATCATTTGATCCTGATAGTGGTCTTGCCAGTAATCTTTTTGTCCGGGAAAAAGAAAAAAATGGCAAGGAAACCACGATTTTTGCTAAAAAAGGCGAGTTTAAACAAGATGGTGAAAAACGTATTCTTACTCTTGAAGATGGTTTTCACTACAATGGTCTGCCCGGTCAGGCTAACTATCAAAGAGCTTCATTTCAAAAAATGACATTGGTAATCAGTGTTAATACAACAGTTATTGATCCCAAACAGAACCGGCATACGATTCCTACAACTGCTTTATTTGCCAGCGACAAACCTATTTATAAAGCTGAGCTGATGTGGCGTTTATCTTTGCCAATCAGCGTGGTAATACTTGCTTTAATGGCTTTGCCATTATCCTATTTTAATCCTCGTACGGGGCATACATACAATATTCTGATTGCTATCGCTGTATTTTTAATTTATCAGAATGGTCTGACTTTTATACGCGATCTGGTAGAAAATGGTCATATCCCTTTCTGGCTGGGTTTATTTCCCATGCATCTGATAATGTTTTTGTTGTTCGTATTTTTGTTACGATGGCGTGACCGGCCATCCGCATCCTTCAAAACGACATTTACGTCATTGATGAAAGGTCGATCCTGATGCGTTTGCTTAATCGTTATGTCATCAGTCAAATGACGGTTTATACTTTATATGCATTACTGGCATTAATTAGCTTATATAGTTTTTTCGATATCATGGGTGAAATCAGCCATGTTGGCGACGGGCGTTATACTGCTAATAAGATGCTGTATTATGTTCTTATGCTGATTCCGACACATGCTTATGAGCTTATGCCGCTGGCAGTGCTTGTCGGAGGACTGGTTTGTCTTAGTCAGATGGCCAGCAATAGTGAATTTACTGTAATCAGAACATCCGGTATTAGTTTAACCGGCATTATCGGTATGATGTTGCAGTTTGGCTTATTTTTTGCTGTTATTGCTGCATTACTGGGTGAGTATGTAGTGCCTAAAACAGGCCCCTATGCGGAACAATATCGGTTACATGCGCGACAAAACAGTATTAGTGCCGGAGATAGCGGTATCTGGTTAAAACAGGGAAAAGATATTGTCAATGTAGCTGAAATGTTACCTGATGGTAGTTTAAAAAATATCACTATTTTTCGTCATAATGAACAATTTCAGCTGATAGAGATATTAAATGCTGCTAGTGCGAAAGTAGATATCCATACTTCGGAAAGTAAAAAATCTAAGTGGCATTTATATCAGGTAAATCAATCTATTTTAGAGAAAAATCAGATAACTGCCAATCATATAGAAAATCTGGATTGGCATATATCGATTAATCATCAGCTTCTTAATATATTGCTGGTAGCACCGGAGCAAATGTCGATTATTGCACTTTCAACTTACATTAAGCATTTGAAGCATAATCATCAGCAGACAACTCGCTATGAGCTTGCCTGGTGGCGTAAAATTGTTTATCCGCTGGCTTGTATGGTTATGGCTTTAGTCGCACTGGCATTTACACCTCAACAAAACCGACACGGCAATATGGGATTAAAACTGTTTTATGGAATTTGTTTAGGGCTACTATTCCATTTTTCAGGAAGATTATTTGGATTTACCAGCCAGTTATATGGTATACCGTCAGTAATTGCTGCATTTTTACCCACACTATTTTTTTTATGTCTGGCTGTTTATCTGATTCGACGACAGGAAAAGCGTTAATATTTAAATTAATTTAAAAATAGATTATATATCCTGATAATGATATATATAGCTATTGATATTTGCTAAAAAGATTAATGGATGGCTTATTGCAATGAGATGAGCAAATATCATTATCAGTCTTGTAGTTATCAATTAAATGATACTGAATGGCTTTATTTGATTCAAGTTTGCTTACCTGTAACTGAGCCTAGTGTTCGCGCAATATGGTCTGCGATTGGACATCCAGAGTAAACCAAGTTTGCAACTAATTTATAGCTAATGATTGTGTTTTCATAATCTGATCAGAGGTTAGCTGCCATCTTTAATTTAAAGTTTGCTGTCATTATTCTATAATCTGCGGCCTCAAATAAGTACAATATTTATATTTAAAAAATTTAATATTTTTGAAGATTAGGCAATCTTGTGAAGTATACAATGTAAATTGTATGATTGAGTGTATCAGATATGCAAAAATATTAATATGAAAGAGATAAGAAATATTTTTATTGAATCTTGTAATAAAATAGCAGATTTATTACAGGATAAACATTTTAATGCAATCCAAAAAGGTCAGATACTCAAAAAAAAGTCTAAAAATAAAGATATAGTTTATGAAATAGTATTTCAGTCCAGTTTCAGAAACACAAATTCTCATATTTCAATTCTACCCCACATAAATGTTTACTCAAAACAATTGAAAGAATGGATAATTGAACAAACAAATAACTCGTACAGTAGCGGAATTGTTGTGGCTGAACATTTAGGGAATATCACTCCTTACAAAACATTAAAATCTTGGAATTTAGCAGGATTCAGCCGCGAAAAGTACATTGAAGAAATTGCGGAATTATTAAACAATTATGCTTTACCTATATTTGATCTATTTGAAGAAAAAACCTCGGTAATTGATTTTTTGGCAGTAAACGGACAGCAATTCAATAAATATGTTGATGATTCTTTACGCCCGCTTGGTTTTATGATTCGATTTGCACCAAAAGAAAAAGCAGAACAATTTTTTAACCACTTTATTAATCATTGCAAATTCAAAAGAAAAATTATCGAATTGTATAAATCTTTGGAGAATAGTGAAAATATAGATTTCAATTATTCTGAATTTATGTATGCAAGTGATATAAAACTAGCGTATATAAACAAATTGAAAATAATTAAATAACGAAAATTTTATGATTGAAATCTGTTTTATATAGGATATTTTCTGATTAAATTATTTTAATTTTTTTATAAATTCTGGTTAATTAATATTTAAATTTTAATAATTATCTAACGAAATTATATTTCTATATAAAAATCCTTAAACGTTATTGTTTAAGGATTTTTATCAATTAATGATTAAGTTTAAATCAAAACAGCGCATCCCTGTGCCGGGTCACTACTGCGTGCTGCTATGGCTGCTTCTACTGTCATGCTCAGTGCTTTGGCTACACCTGCACCATAGTCCGGATGGCAGGCATTGCAGTTACGAATATGTCTGTATTTGATAAAGTCAGGTGCATCACCCATAGCTCGTGCTGTGTTTTCAAACAGTACCTGCTTCTGGTTATCATTCATTAAGTTAAATAAGGCGCGGGGCTGGCTGAAATAGTCATTATCGTCTTCGTGGAAATTCCAGAAATCAGCATCACCATGTATTTTAAGCGGAGGTTCGCGAAATTCAGGCTGTTCCTGCCATTGATGGAAACTGTTAGGCTCATAATGGGGCAGACTTCCATAATTGTCATCTACCCGGGTTGTACCATCACGATGGTTACTGAAAACGGGACAGCGTGCTTTATTAACCGGTATCTGATGATGATTGACCCCTACACGGTAGCGGGCAGCGTCTGCGTAATTATACAGGCGTGCCTGTAAAACTTTGTCGGGAGAAACACTGATTCCCGGCACCAGATTACTAGGAGCGAAAGCAGCCTGTTCAACGTCAAGATAATAGTTATCCGGGTTTCGGTTTAGTTCGAATTCGCCCACCTCAATAAGCGGATAATCGCCATGCGGCCATACTTTAGATAAATCAAACGGATGATAGGGTACTTTTTCTGCATCGGTTTCCGGCATGATTTGGATATACATTGTCCATTTAGGAAAATTACCGGATTCGATAGCATTGTAAAGATCGCGCTGATGGCTGTCGCGATCTTGTCCCATAATAGTGGCGGCCTCTTCATCGGTAAGGTTTTTAATTCCCTGTTGAGTGCGGAAGTGAAATTTAACCCAGAAGCGTTCTTTATTAGCGTTAATGAAACTAAATGTATGTGAACCGAAACCATGCATATGCCGGTAACTGGCCGGTATGCCTCTGTCGGACATGGTAATGGTTACTTGATGAAATGATTCCGGCAATAAAGTCCAGTAGTCCCAGTTATAAGTAGGGCTGCGCAGATTGGTACGCGGGTCGCGTTTGACGGCTTTATTAAGGTCTGGAAATTTACGCGGATCTCGCAGAAAAAATACAGGTGTATTATTGCCTACCAGATCCCAATTGCCCTGCTCGGTATAAAAGCGCATGGCAAAGCCACGGATATCGCGCTCAGCATCGCCACCACCGCGTTCAGCTGCTACTTCAGAAAAGCGTACAAACATTTCGGTTTTTTTGCCAATCTGGCTGAATAGTTTGGCACATGTATATTGGGTTATATCGTGGGTAACTGTGAAAGTACCAAATGCACCTGAGCCTTTAGCATGCATCCGACGTTCAGGAATAACTTCACGGACAAAATTGGCCAGTCTTTCGTTCAGCCATAAATCCTGAGCCAGTAAAGGACCGCGTGGTCCGGCTGTGAGACTATTCTGATTATCAGAGACTGGCGCCCCCTGATCTGTTGTGAGATGGGTTACCGGGCATTTTTTTATATCATGGTTCATGGTAAAGCTCCTTGTTAATTTGTTATTAAAAAAGGCCTTTACTGCTTTCGGCTACCCGGATGATTATAGGCTTTTGAATAAAATATGATGTTAATATTTTGTTATTTTATGTTTTATTGTAAATGGAAATTATTTTTTAATATTGTGTGAAATTTTTAATGCATTGAGTTTTAAAGTGAACAATTTTTGGTTATCGCTAGTTGTTGCCCATAAATAAACCAGCCTGCTTTGGCTGGTTTAGAAAATTAATTCAGTTGTTTGAGTAAAGAAATTTTGCTATATAGTCGATTCACTTAAACAGAGAAAGACGAGCCACAGCCACAGGTAGTAGTTGCGTTAGGGTTGCGGATAACAAATTGTGAACCGTGCAGACTTTCAGAATAATCGATTTCTGCACCAACCAGATACTGATAACTCATTGGATCAATCAGAAATGTTAAGCCATCTTTCTGGATTTCAAAATCATCATCATTAACGATTTCATCAAAAGTAAAACCGTACTGGAAACCTGAGCATCCCCCACCTGTCACGAATACGCGCAGTTTCAGGTCTGGATTGTTTTCTTCTGCAATTAAATCTTTTACTTTGGTACAACAGCTTTCAGTAAAGATAATCGGTGTTTCAATATCGGTTTCTGACATGGTGTAGTCCTTTTAATAATATGTGCATACTTGATTGTCTATCCTGCTGAACGGTTATGGCAAGAGAGGAATAAGATTTAATCCGCTTTTTTCATCAAACCCGAACATGATATTCATATTCTGTACAGCTTGTCCGGCTGCACCTTTTACCAGATTATCAATTACAGAAAGAATAATCCAGGTATTATTCTGCGGCGCAGGTTGTATACTGATGCGACAGAGATTTGCTCCGCGGACTGAGCGGGTTTCAGGCGTGCTGCCAACAGGCATGACATCAATAAACGGGCTGGATTGATAATAATCGGCAATCAACTGATATGGGTTGCAACCTTCTTTTACCTGAATATATATGGTGGCATGCATGCCGCGAATCAAGGGTGTCAGATGAGGTACAAACACCAGACTGTTACCTGAATCTGGTTGTAAAAGATTCAGTGTTTGTCTGATTTCCGGTAAATGTCTGTGTCCGCTGATACCATAGGCTTTGAAATTATCGCTGCATTCTGCAAAAAGATTACCAGTATTTGCTTTGCGACCAGCACCAGATACTCCTGATTTACAATCGGCAATAAGCGGCATGTTATGAATCAGACATTGTTGCTGCAATAAAGGTAACAAAGGCAGGCTGACACAAGTCGGATAGCAGCCAGGATTGGCTACCAGCTGCGCCTGAGTAATGGCAGTACGGTTCAGTTCCGCCAAACCATAAACAGCTTTTGTGATCCATTCGGGACTGGCATGAGTAAACGGATACCATTTTTGCCAGACTGCTACATCTTTGATACGGTAATCTGCAGACAGGTCGATTACTTTAACTCCCTGTGTCAGTAATATTGGAGCCTCATGCATGGCTACACCGTTAGGTGTCGCAAAAAATACTAGGTCACATTTACTTAAGTCAGCATGATCGGGATGTTGGAAAATCAAATGATCATAGATGCCGCGCAAACTTGGAAAATAATCGCTCAGCGTTGTTCCGGCAGCGCTGCGGCTGGTAACGGTGATGATTTCAGCTTCCGGATGCTGTGCCAGTAAACGTAATAGTTCTACACCAGTATAACCTGTGGCTCCGACTATGCCGATTTTAATACTCATATGGATCTTTCATAAATTTTTTGCAATTGCTATGTCGTTAAATCACGACCTGAGCGCCGAGTTCGACGACGCGGTTAGCCGGTATATGATAGTAATTACCGGCTGAAGCACTGTTTTTATATAACCATTTGAAAAGGCGTGCACGTAACCGCCCCATATTGCCATGTTTGGTTTTGGCGGCAACAACAATGCTGTCGTGCGACAGAAAAAATGAGGTATCCATGGTGTCAAGTTTAATCCCTTGTTCAGCCATCAATTTCAGAATATGGGTGATATTGGCTGTTTCTTGAAAACCATAATTGGCGATGACTCTGGTAAAACGGGGACCAATCTGTTTCATGGCAATACGGTCATTATCGGCTACATAGGGTATTTCTTTGGTTTTGACGCTGAGTAATACATTATAGCTATGCAGTACTTTATTGTGTTTCAGATTATGCAGGAGTGCTCGCGGAATGCTGAACGGGTCGGAAACCATGAATACTGCATTGCCGGAAACAATCTGAGGCGGGTAGTCGTTCAGGTTTTCAACAAAATTATCCAATGAAAATTCCTGATTTTGCTGTGCCTGTAGCAATTGTGCCTGTCCGCGACGCCATGTTGAGAATAATGTAACCACAATCAGGGCTACCATTACCGGGAACCAGCCGCCATGAATTAGTTTTAGCAGGTTACTGCTGAAGAAAACCAGATCAAAACACAGGAAAACCGAAGTAAGCAGTAAGGCAAGCGGGATTGGCCAGCGCCAGTTTTTAATCATCACTACACAGAACAGACATGAGGTAATAGCCATGGTACCCGTAACTGCAATACCGTAAGCTGAAGCCAGATGTTCTGAATCGTGAAAAGCCAGTACTACTAATGTGACTGCTACCAGTAACAGCCAGTTAACCAGCGGCAGGTAAATCTGACCAACTTCTTCATTATTGGTATGGATAATATTCATACGCGGGGCAAAGCCAAGCTGTATTGCCTGACGGGTAAGTGAGTAGGCTCCGGCAATAACGGCCTGACTGGCAATAATAGTTGCAAAAGTAGCCAGAATAATTAATGGAATTAATAGCCAGTGCGGTGCGCTGAGAAAAAACGGGTTATTAATTGCATTCGGATTATGCAAAATCAGGGCACCCTGACCCAGATAATTGATAATCAGGCTAGGTAAAACGATTTTTATCCATGCTGTCTGGATTGGTTTACGGCCAAAATGTCCCATATCGGCATAGAGGGCTTCTGCACCGGTTACAGCCAGTACAACGCAGCCTAGCCCGATAAAACCGTCCCATCCATGATTAATGGCAAAATTAATTGCATAGAAAGGGCTGAAAGCAAGAATAATTTTCGGAGCCTGAACTATCTGATACAGGCCTATCAGTGCAATAGCACTAAACCATATCAACATAACCGGACCAAACAGTGTACCGATTTTGTGTGTACCTTTTTTTTGAATTAAAAAAAGTCCGAACAGGATAATCAATGCTATAGGCATAACATAAGGGCGGAAGCTTTCACTGATTACCGTTAACCCCTCTGCAGCGGATAAAACCGATACGGCCGGTGTAATCATGGCATCACCGTAAAAAAGGGCGGTGCCGGTAAGCCCCATCATCATCACAATCCATACGGGTTTACCCTTAAGATGCTGCATTGCCTGCTGCATCAGTACAACAACGCCGCCTTCACCATTATTATCGGCTCTCAGAATAAACAGAACATATTTCAGAGTAACGATCAGGAGTAATGACCATACAATCAAAGAAACAAAGCCCAATACATTAGTTTGTGTGGGAGCGATTGTAGAAGCGCGGAAGCTTTCTTTTAAGGCATACAGAGGACTGGTTCCAATGTCACCGTAAACAATACCCAATGCAGCCAGTGTCATTGCGGTATTGGCAGAAAACTGTTTACGCATTTATTTACCTCTTGTAATGATCGGGGAGTGCAGTTTAGTCTTAACGTCAACTTTAGCCAATCCCTTAAGTGTGAGTTTCTATAGAATTTTTTGTTCATTAATCATAGCAACTGATAACTAATTGTTATTGTATTTTGTGTTTGCGGATATGATGCAGATACATTATCAGTTAGTATAGCTGAATGAGGTGTCAAGCTGTTGACATTATTTCGTAATATGTTATTGAGAGTTTATGGGATGTGAGATTTTTACGACTGGTTTCAGAAGGTGCTCAGGCTGAGCGAATAATGCAATTAATTGATATGTCTGATCTAATCGGTATTTGTGTATATTCAGAATAATGGCAGGTGGTTTCTTTTTTTTCAACAATGAGTTAAAATAAAGAAATTTTTCGAATTATTGAGAAATGGCCCTAAGGCCATTTTTTTGTTTTTATGGAGCACAGATGGATATTCAGGGCATTTTAGAAAAAACTTTGCCGGGTCTGGGCTATGAGCTGGTTAATTATGAGCTGACTGCTCAGGGGGATTTACGTGTCTTTATTGATAAGGCGGAAAACGGTATTTCTCTGGATGATTGCGTTGCAGTCAGTAATCATTTAAGCCGGGTATTGGCTGTAGAGGATGTGGATTATCAGCGTCTGGAAATTTCCAGCCCGGGCTTAGACCGTCCTTTAACCAAACCTGCAGATTTTACGCGTTTTGCCGGGCAACTGGCCAAGATTAAAACACGTTTGCCTATAGACGGGCAGAAGAATTTTATTGGCCGGATTAATGGTATTGATGAAAACGATTTAATCAGTATTACCCTGGAAGAAATTAATGAAGCGCGTCGTGCTAAACGTGCTGCTGTGGCAGCCGGTAAGACGGTTTTAATAGAGTGGCAGAATATTGATAAAGCGCGTTTAAAACCAGAATTTGATTTTTAAATTGAAATTTCATATTGTTGTAAGCAAAGGCTTGCAAGGAGAATTAAATGAGTCGTGAAATTTTACTACTGGCCGAAGCTTTGGCGAGTGAAAAAAATGTAGATACAGAAGTAGTATTCAGCGCGCTGGAATTTGCTCTGGCCAGTGCGGCAAAGAAAAAAACTGAGCGTGAAAATATGGATGTTCGGGTAGTGATTAACCGCAATACCGGCGATTACAGTAGTTTTCGTCGCTGGCTGATTGTGGCTGATGAGGATTATACCTATCCTGATATTCAAAAAACCATTGAAGAAATTCAGGAAGAAATTCCAGGAACTACCCTGCAGATTGGTGAGTATTACGAAGAACCGATCGAAAATGTGGAATTTGGCCGGATCGGAGCACAGACAGCCAAACAGGTTATTTTGCAGCGCATTCGCGATGCAGAACGTGAACAGATTTTAAACGAATTTTTGCAGCGTAAGGATAGCCTTGTTCTGGGTACGATTAAACGTGTGGAACGACACGGTGCAATCGTGGAAATTGGTCGTCTGGAAGCACTGTTGCCGCGGGATCAGATGATTCCGCGCGAAAACTTCCGTAATGGTGACAGAGTACGGGCTTTGTTTTTAAGGGTAGATCAGATTGGTAACCGCAGTCAGGTTATTCTGACACGTACTTCGCGTGAATTCCTGTTAAAACTGTTCGAAATGGAAGTGCCGGAAATTGAAGACGGCTTGCTGGAAATCAAGGAAGTAACCCGTGATCCGGGTTTACGTGCCAAAATTGCTGTGAAATCCAATGATGCACGTATTGATCCGCAGGGTACCTGTATTGGCGTACGCGGTTCGCGTGTCAATGCAGTAACCGAAGAGTTAGCAGGTGAGCGTATTGATGTTGTGCTGTGGTCACCAGAAACTGCACAGTTTGTGATTAATGCACTGAGTCCGGCCGAAGTAACTCGCATTCTGATAGATGAAGATCATCATTCTGTTGATGTGATTGTGGCAGAAGATCAGCTGGCCCTGGCAATCGGGCGTGGCGGACAGAATGTACGTCTGGCAGCCGAACTAACAGGTTGGCAGCTGAACATCATGACTGTGGATGAGGCTCAGGAACGCCATGAGGCTGAAGATAAAGCCATACGTGAACTGTTTATCAATAACCTGGGTGTTGATGAAAACGTTGCTGAGGTCTTGGTTCAGGAAGGTTTTACCAGCCTGGAAGAAGTGGCTTATGTTCCTGTTCAGGAAATGCTGGAAATTGAGGGTTTTGATGAAAGTACGGTAGAAGAATTGCGTAATCGTGCCCGTGATGCCATTTTAACCCTGGCCATTGCCTCTGAAGAGCAGTTAGAGCACATGGACGAAGATTTGAAAAATCTGGAAGGTGTTGATCAGGAAATGCTGCATGATCTGGCCAATGAAGGAATTAAAACCCGTGATGATCTGGCCGAATTGTCAGTAGATGAACTGATTGAAATTACAGGCATTGATGAGGAAACCGCCAAGAAAGTGGTGATGGCAGCACGCGCCCACTGGTTTGACGAAGTATGAGGGTACGCGAATGAGTAATCAAATAACTGTAGAACAATTTGCCTCGGAACTGCATTTATCAACCTCAAGGTTGCTGGAACAGTTAGCCGAAGCCGGAGTACATAAACAGGCAGCGTCGGATAAACTGACAGCTGCAGACAAGAAACAGTTGCTGGTTTATTTAAAGCAGGCTAATGGTAGTCAGTCTGCTGGTACTATCACACTGAATCGTAAAAAACCAGCTGAAAAAAGTACTGTTGGCGGTGTTGAAGTTGAAACCCGCCGCCGGCGCCGTATTGCTGTACCGCCGGAAGAACAGGAAAACAGACAGGCAGAAGAAAAACAAAATCTTTCCCAGCCTGAATCCGAACCGGTGAAAACAGCAGATACTGAGACTGAAGAACAGGCAAGAAAGGCTGCTGAAGAACAGGCTGAAGCGCGACGCAGAGAAGAATCTGCTGCGGCAGCGGCTGCAGAAGCAGCGCGTCTGAAAGCAGCAGCGGCTGCCAGTAAAACCGAACAGAAACCTAAAGTGGAGTCTGTGCAGACAGAAGTGGTAAAACAGGAAGTGAAACAGCAACAGAAAGCAGCAGCTCAGCCTGCAGAAGCACCTGCTGATAAAAAACCGGCAGCAGACAAAACCGAGCAGCCTAAATCCAAGCGCAACAACCGTAACCGGAATGCGAAAAAAATTGATTTGGCTGCACTTAAGGCTGAAGCAGCCAAGCCGATTATCAGTCCTGAAGAGCAGGCTCAGCGTGATGAAGAAGCCAGACGTGCTGAAGCTATGCGCGCTCATCGTGAAATGTTACTGAAACAGAAACAGGAACGTCAGGCACGGCGCGAAGCAGCTAAACAGCAAGCTAAGGAAGAAAGTAAAGCAGTTAGTGAGCAGAAAACTGCTGAAGTGCGTTCGGCTAAGCCAACTGAGAAAAAACCGGTGAGCAGTAATGCATCGAAAGCAGCAGAAAACGTGTCTGAATCAGCAGGCCGGCGTAAAAAAGATGAGCAGCGTCATCAGCGTGAAGACGATATGCCAAAAGGTAAATCAGCGCGCGGTGGTAAAAACCGGCGCTCGGCAGATGCGACTAACTCAGAAGAGGGGCGCAGCAGCAGACGAGGTGGTAAAAAAGGTGGTAAGAAACAGCTTAAACTGGAACCGAATCAGCATGCCTTCCAGGCACCTACTGAACCTGTAGTTCATGAAGTGCTGGTGCCGGAAACCATCACAGCTGCTGAGCTCGCACACAAAATGGCTGTTAAGGCTGCAGAAGTGATTAAAACCCTGATGAAGATGGGTATGATGGTGACCATTAATCAGTCACTGGATCAGGAAACTGCGCTGATTGTAGTAGAAGAAATGG
This sequence comes from Snodgrassella sp. M0110, assembly GCF_016101465.1. Lineage (NCBI taxonomy): Bacteria > Pseudomonadati > Pseudomonadota > Betaproteobacteria > Neisseriales > Neisseriaceae > Snodgrassella > Snodgrassella sp. M0110. The sequence continues at coordinate 524,342 of NZ_JACFQM010000001.1, forward strand.
GGCATATTGGTAAGGCTGCTGCAGCTGATGATCCTGAAGCCTTTCTGGATGAAGATACTACTGTTACTGAGGCCGAAAAATTACCTCGTCCGCCGGTGGTTACTGTGATGGGGCATGTAGACCATGGTAAAACATCCTTACTGGACTATATTCGCCGTGCTCGTGTTGTGCAGGGTGAAGCAGGTGGTATTACACAGCATATTGGTGCCTATCATGTGGAAACTCCGCGCGGTGTAATTACATTCCTGGATACGCCGGGACATGAAGCATTTACTGCTATGCGTGCCCGCGGTGCGCAGGCTACCGATATCGTGATTCTGGTGGTGGCTGCTGATGATGGAGTAATGCCTCAGACTATTGAAGCCATTGCACATGCTAAAGCTGCAAAAGTACCTTTAGTGGTGGCTGTAAATAAGATTGATAAAGAAGGTGCCAATCCTGAACGTATTCGTCAGGAACTGACAGCACATGAAGTCATCCCTGATTCATGGGGTGGTGATGTACAGTTTATTGATGTTTCGGCCAAACAGGGCACCAATATTGATGCATTGCTGGAAGCAGTATTGCTGGAAGCAGATGTTCTGGAGCTGAAAGCACCTGTAGATTCAGCTGCTAAAGGTATTGTTGTCGAGTCACGTCTGGATAAAGGGCGTGGTGCGGTAGCAACCTTGCTGGTACAAAGCGGTACGTTGCGTAAAGGTGATGTTGTGCTTGCCGGTACAACTTTTGGTCGTGTACGTGCCATGGTAGATGAGAATGGCAAAACCATTACTGATGCCGGCCCGTCTATCCCGGTAGAAATCCTGGGCTTGTCAGACGTACCTAATGCTGGTGAAGATTTTATTGTACTGGCCGATGAGAAAAAAGCACGTGAAATTGCTCTGTTCCGTCAGGGTAAATATCGTGATGTACGACTGGCTAAACAGCAGGCCGCCAAACTGGAAAACATGTTTAACAACATGGGTGAAAATCAGGCGCAAAGCTTGCCGATTATCATTAAAGCTGATGTTCAGGGTTCTTATGAGGCCTTAGCAGGAAGTTTGCGTAAACTGTCTACTAATGAAGTACGGGTTGATGTATTGCATAGTGGTGTAGGTGGTGTGACAGAGTCTGATGTGAATCTGGCTATCGCCTCGGGCGCAGTAATCATCGGCTTTAATGTACGTGCTGATGCCACTGCACGTAAATTGGCTGAACATGAAGGTATTGAGATCCGGTATTACAATATCATTTATGATGCTATAGATGATGTGAAGGCAGCTTTAAGCGGTATGCTGGCACCAGAACAAAAAGAAAATGTGATTGGTACAGTAGAAATTCGTCAGGTTATTAACGTATCAAAAGTGGGTAATATCGCCGGCTGTATGGTAACCGATGGTTTAATCAAGCGTGATTCTCATGTTCGGTTAATTCGTAATAATGTGGTTGTGCATACAGGTGAACTGGCTTCATTAAAACGCTTTAAAGATGATGTTAAGGAAGTACGTCAAGGCTTCGAATGTGGTCTGATGCTGAAAAACTTCAATGAAATTATGGAAGGTGATCAGCTGGAAGTCTTTGAGGTAGTTGAAGTTGCCCGTAAGCTTTAAAATGATTTAGGGTATAACAGGCAGCCAGAGAAGTTTTTGGCTGCCTGAATTTACTGGCCTGATCACAGAAAGGAATGATTATGCGTAAACCTCAGCGTGGTTATGCTCGTCAGGATCGTGTCAAAGAGCAGATTATGCGTGAACTGGCCGAACTTGTGCGTGTTGGTCTCAAAGATCCGCGTGCCGGTTTTATTACAATTAATGAAGTAGAAGTAACTCGCGATTATAGTCATGCTACTATTTATTACACTGTGCTGGATGACAGTACCCGTGCTGTAACCGAAGAAGCACTGGAACATGCTAAGGGTTATTTACGTAGTGAACTGGCTCGTCGAATAACTTTATTCCGTACACCTGAGCTGACGTTCATTTATGATGATTCACTTGAACGCGGTATGAGTATTTCGCATCTGATTGATAAAGTATCTAAAGAAAAACCGGTTGAAGATTAAATGAAGCTTAAAAAAAGAGATTGTCCCAAATTGGACAACCTCTTTTTTATTATTTAGCCTGATTTATATTATTAATTTAGCGACCATAGTGAACCATTACTGAAGCTTTGGCAATGGTATGACTATTCACTACAAAACCCGCATAACTAGTAGTTGCATCCTCGGGTAAATCAATTTTATCGGTATTCAGAGCATAAACAGTAAAAATATAACGATGGGGCGGATGACCTTCTGGCGGATAAAAACCCGAATAACCTAAAGTACCGCTATCGTTACGTAGCTGACGTGTTCCGGCAGGTAAATTCTGCCCGCCTTCTGCGCCAGCATTTCTTTTCAGTTCAGTTAAGTCTTTTGGCAGATTAATAGCCATCCAATGCCACCAGCCTGCACCTCCTGTAGGCGCATCAGGATCATGGCATTGAATTGCAAAACTTTTGGTTTCGGCTGGCGCATTTTCCCAAATTAAAGCAGGAGACTGGTTATCACGATCACTTTGATAAGAGGAATCAACAGTATTGCCATTTTTAAATTCAGGACTGGTTAAGGTAAATGTATTTGGCATTATATTTCTCAATGTCATTGGCAAATAAGATATGTAGTGATTTAATTTTGCTGGATAAGGTTGGTTAAGTCAATGTAAATGTAAAAATATTAAATAACAATGGAATTAGTTAAATGGGTTTTAAATTGGCAGCAAACTAATTGCAAACATTAATTTGGCTGATTGATAAACTGCTATAAAATATCAGACCAGTGGTTTGCTCTATTGGGAATATCAAGATGAAAGAAATATTACCTTGGGTATGCATTCCTGGTTTTATGCTCGATGAAACATTATGGAATGATATGAAAGCTAATTTGGCTGAATCCCAGCCGGTATTATGTGCATCACTGGTAAACGGAGACAGTATTGCTGCTATGGCAGAAAATATTGCTGTTTCTGCTCCTGAACGTTTTGTGCTCATTGGTTTTTCGCTTGGCGGCTATGTTGCAAGAACACTGGCCGCCCAGTATCCGCAGCGGGTTGCTGCCCTTGTCTTAATTGCTACTTCATTGCGTGAGGATACACCACAGCAATATGCAGCAAAACAAAATACTTTACAAATTCAGCAGCATCTAAATTTTCGTGGTTTGGGGCATAAAGCTATAATTCAGACGTTGCGACCTGATAATCAAAATAATCAGGAGATGATCAGCAGAATCCGGCAAATGAGTGAACGTTTGGGTTTTGATGTGTTAAGCAGACAATCTTTGTTAAACCGTAAAACTTCGATAGGTCAGAAAATTTCCTGCCCGACTTTGATTATTGCTGCTGCACAAGATCAGATGCGCTCTATCGATGAAGCCAGGGAGCTGCAGGAATTTATACCACAGGCTAGTCTGAAAATAATCGAAAATAGCGGGCATATGCTGCCATTGGAACAACCGGAAATACTAGCTGAAACTGTTTCCGGCTGGCTCAATCAGCTTTAGAATAATTAAATTTAAATAAAATCATTCCTGGTTTTATCAGGTAAATATATAAAGTTTAATCTATTTTAAATATTCCTGCTGTGAACAAAGTGATCCAAAAATTTTTTTATATTTTATTATGTGGATAGATCAGAATATTACCATTATGCTGATATTTAGCTATGTTGTTCTACATATTTGAAAATGGAAGGTACTTTGATACTAATGACACGATTTATATTTTCGGTACTGACAGGAGTATAGGAAGTTAGATCTTTTTACCATTATTTGTTACTCAAGCTCAACTTTTTAATTTGAATTTAATTAAATTATTTTAGTGGCGTGCAAGCAGAAGCAAGTAGGAGGGGGGGTAGGATTGATTTTTATTTCTGTTGTATCAGGATAAAAGAAGTTAAAAAACTGAGTTCTGTTCAATATAAAATTCAGTCCGTACAGGTCACCTGATTCACTTTATAATTTTTGCAGGAAAAGAGAATGAGTATATGGTTAAGAACCATCATTCATTGCGTTAAAAAAGTTTACAAAGCTAGCAAGGGATTTTGATCACTCCATAGTTATAACCTATGTTGATGGTAAACTGGATCATATCTTCCGTGGATATAAAAATCGTTTTAGTCTTATCGTTAGGGTGAAATGTGATGATCTTTTCCTCCAGTAGATCTATATCAAGATAGAGTCTGATATCTTTTTCAGGGTTGTTTAGCAAACCGAAGATAGAGACTACGCCGGGAGGTAATCGCATTTTCTCCTTTAGCTCATCGTCGGAAGCAAAACGTATGCGTTTATCCCCAAGTAGTTTAGCTAATTTCTTAAAATTCATACATTTAGCAGCATCCATTACTAACAAATAAAAAATGGTATTGTTGCGATTAGTTAAAAATATCGTTTTAGTACGCACTGCCTTTTTGCGTGCAATAAAACTATCCGCTTTTTGTGTCGTTAACGCTGCTGGATGACCCACTACAGAGTACCGTATATGCATATCTTTTAAAATTTTATAAACCTGCCTCTTACGCGACATAAAGTCTCCGAGTCCGAATCTAATAAGTATGCTTACTGATAACTAAAGCGGTTAATTATTGCGGATAACACTTGAATTCTGTGTATACTGTTCCAGCCATTTTTGTGCTGTAACTGTATCACTAAAATACCTGGGGCGCTGCAAGGTTAATAAATTAGCAAGACGTATACCTATACGAATCCAAATATCGTCAACGACAATAGCAGTGCAGCCAAAATCATGAGCGTGCTGACGTAGAAATCTAAGATGTTCTAAAGCCATATCTATAGTGAAATCTTTCATCTGACTCAGGTCCAGTAACAGATTAGGTAAATGAATATGTTCAATAGCTTTTAACAGAGCTTCTTCCAGCTGATGAAAGTCTTCCAGCGTAAATTCGTTATACAGTACGACATTTAAACCATAATTTTTTTTATGGATAGAAATCATATATTTACCTTTGATGCTAGAACAGATTAAGCACACTTGTTTATCTGTAGAATCATCATACTAATTGATTAATATATTGGCTATGACTCTTTTAAATGCAATCTGATATAGTGCGTAAAAATTTGATAGCTGTGGTATTGATACAACCTGGTTTTAAACTATAAAAAATAATTGATTCCAAATCAAAAAAACAGGGCAAATTGTTGATATAAAATAAAACCAGCAGTTTTTATCATTAAAAATTGCTGGTTTATGAAATATTAGTATCAGAGTTATCGTCGAGATGAAGTATTTTCCTGATTGTTGTTTGTAGTTATGAAAGTACCGGAAGGAACAAAGCGATAGAACACTTCTCCTTCCTGTATGTAACCCAGTTTATTCCGTGCCATTTCGTTAATTGCATCCTTGCCTTCGGCAAGATCCTTGATTTCGGCAGTCAAGGCGCGATTTCGCTGTATTAGTGCTTCATTACTGCTATTCTGCTCTAAGACATCGTTTTCTAACTTCCACATGTCTTTCCAGCTGCCATGACCCATCCATAAATCGTATTGTAAACCGACCAGTGCGAATAACAGTACCCAGGTTACCCATTTCATTTTATTTGCCCATATATTCCGGAAAAGGATTAACTAAGCTGATAAAAGGCTTTTTTACCCGGGTAGTAGGCAGCAGAACCTAGTTCCTCTTCAATACGCAGTAACTGATTATATTTGGCAATACGGTCTGAGCGAGAAAGAGAACCCGTTTTGATTTGCATACAATTTGTACCTACGGCCAGATCAGCTATAGTGCTGTCTTCAGTTTCGCCGGAGCGGTGACTCATTACACTGGTATAGCCTGAGCGTTTGGCTAAATCTACCGCTTTAAGTGTCTCGGACAATGTACCAATCTGATTGACCTTAACCAGAAGTGAGTTAGCCAGACCCTGAGCTATACCTTCGCTTAAAATAGCCGGATTGGTAACAAACAGATCATCACCAACCAGCTGTACTTTTTTACCCAGACGTTCAGTCAGAAGTTTCCAGCCTTCCCAGTCATGCTCACTCATACCGTCTTCAATAGATACGATAGGGTATTTGTTAACCAGTTCAGTTAAGTAGTCGGCGAATTGGGCACTGGTCAGACTCAGACCTTCTGCGGTTAATTCATAATGACCGTCTTTGTAAAATTCGCTGGAGGCGCAATCCAGAGCCAGTACGATATCTTTGCCCGGAACATAGCCGGCAGCTTCTACCGCAGACAGAATCAGCCGGATAGCTTCTTCATGGCTGGCTAAATCAGGTGCGAAACCGCCTTCATCTCCCACACTGGTAGACATACCTTTATCATTGCATAATTTTTTTAAATGATGGAAGACCTCGGCACCACAGCGTAATGCTTGACGGAAAGATTCAGCGCCTACCGGCATAATCATGAATTCCTGAATATCAAGGCTATTATTTGCATGTGCACCGCCATTAATCACGTTCATCATCGGAACGGGCATAGACATTGGTCCGGCGCCGCCAATATAACGATATAAAGGCAAGCCGGCATCCTCAGCTGCTGCACGAGCAACAGCCAGTGAAACTGCCAGCATGGCATTGGCTCCAAGACGACCCTTATTATCAGTACCATCCAGATCAATCATAATCTGATCAATATAGCTTTGTTCACTGGCATCAATACCGATAAGTGCTTGTGCAATTTCATTATTAACATTTTCTACGGCCTGTAGCACACCCTTGCCCAAATAGCGCTGTTTATCGCCATCACGCAGTTCCAGTGCTTCTTTTTCACCGGTAGAGGCACCGGATGGTACAGCAGCTCTGCCCATTACCCCGGATTCAAGCAGAACATCACATTCAACTGTAGGGTTACCGCGTGAATCAAGTATTTCACGCGCAAAGATGTCAATAATTGCACTCATGCAGGTCTCCAGAATTTTTAAATTTCATCTTGTTATGCGATAAATAGTACAAACAATAATTCTGCCAGTCATCAGGTTGGTCAGATTGTCAAACTTTGTATTATACCGTAGGCAGTGTATGAGAAAAGGGTAATTTACATTTGAATTTTATTGATAAGGGCTTGGGCAGAACAGTTATTTATTAAGGTGACAGTTAAATAAAGATTAATAGAATCCGGCTATATCAAAATACGGTTAAGAAGATCAATCGGATTAAAATCTGCTTTCATACTTAATATGAAAATATCCGGATCTAATACAATTATTTTAATTAGGTTCAGAGATATGTCTGTTTACAGTTTTTTGATGTAAAGAAAAACCCTTTTTCTGCTATAGTGTTAGCTATTAAAACTCTATTTTAAGCTATTTCTTCGCGGATTTTATTTGACATCCGGGCGTTCATTGGGTATAGTGCGCTCTTCTCTACGGAGAGTTGGCCGAGTGGTCGAAGGCGCTCCCCTGCTAAGGGAGTATACGGGCAAAACCTGTATCAAGGGTTCGAATCCCTTACTCTCCGCCATATACTAAAATCCCTGAATTACATTCAGGGTTTTTTATTTGCCTGCTTTTTAATTAATAACATTTATCACTATTATTTGGGTAGATCAAAAAAGCTTTTATTCGTTCGGCAGTCATTGTGTTGCGTATATGCATACAGCAAACTAATTCAGATGGTATGTTTTTTTGCATTTGTCAATAAATCAGATGCATTTTATGTATATATATGTTAAATTAAATAATGATTACTATTATCATTTAATTTAATAATAATTTTATTTTTTATTAAAATGCAATCATCAGAGGTTTGTTATTATATGCGTAAACTGGTTCATCATTCTTTTTCATTGGCATTATTGTCTTCATTGATATCTCCTTTATATGCTGCAGAGGCAGAATTGGATGATGTGGTGGTAACAGCTTCTGGGTTTAAACAACAGGCAAAAAAAGCAGCTGCTTCAATTACTGTAATCAATGCTAAAGAGCTTGAAACTAAAGAATATCATGATGTAACAGATGCTTTGCAGGATGTCCCGGGTGTGGTGGTAACTGGTGGCGGAAGTACTAAGGATATCAGTATCCGTGGTATGTCCAGTGGTTATACCATGCTGCTGATAGATGGCAAACGGGTAAATTCGCGCGGGGTTCGTCCTAATTCAGATGGCCCGGGAATTGAACAGGGCTGGATGCCGCCAATTTCAGCTATTCAGCGCATTGAGGTGATCCGCGGCCCTGCTTCAGCATTATATGGATCAGATGCAATGGGCGGGGTGATTAATATTATTACCAAAAAAACAGCTGCAGACTGGACTGGTTCAGTTAAAACAGATGCAACCATACAACAGCACAGTAATAGCGGGAATACATTGCAAAGCAGCATTTATGTGTCCGGTCCGCTAATTCAGGATAAATTAGGCATCCGGGCCAATGTCGGGTATTCCCATCGGCAAGAAGACAATATTATTGGCGGATATAAACAGCAGCGTATGCGCAACGGTAATCTGATGCTGTCTTGGACGCCGGATGATAAAAATACAGTTGATTTCGAAGTAAACCGCAGTTTACAAAATCGTAATGGCCGAGTAGGCAAAACCATCGATCCTAAACCAAGCAGAGGGAGAGTTCCTACTGATGATTACACTCTGTATGATCGTAATCAGTATAGCATTACTCATCGTGGCTATTACGATAAAATTGATACTCAGACATATATTCAGCGTGAGGAAAATAATAATCCGTCACGTGATATGCATGAAAAAAATACCATTTTTAATACCCAAACTCAGTACCGCCTGAATAAACATACGCTTAGTGTAGGTGGCAGATGGCAACGGGAAGAACTGAATGATACGGGTAATCAGCTTGTTATTAACGGGCGGCGCTTAACTCATCTGGAACGTGATTCATGGGCAATTTTCGGGCAGGATGAATGGCGTATTTTGCCGAAATTTGCTTTGACTGGTGCAGCACGGCTGGATCATGATGAAAATTATGGTACAGAAATAACCCCAAAGCTTTACGGCGTGTGGACACCTAATAATCAATGGATAATTAAAGGTGGTTATTCCCGTGGATATAAAGCACCTGCGCTACGTGCAGCAAGTGATGGCTGGGGGCAGGTAACCGGAGGCGGGTATTTTAATGGAATTATTGTGGGTAACTCGAATCTTAAACCGGAAAAATCAGATAATTTCGAAATCAGTTTTAACTGGGATAATAACCGTAATCTTTCTGCCGGTTTAACTACTTACTACACAAAATTTAAAAACAAAATAACGGAAGTACGTACCTGTCAGGGGGATGCCGGTTCAAATGCCTGTTCTTGGCGCAATGAGTATTTTGATTTTGTCAGTCAGCGGGAAAATGTGGATAAAGCAGTTTTACGCGGTATAGAGGCAACATTTGCCTGGAAAATAACACCAAAAGTGGACTGGTCTGCTAATTATACCTATACACATAGTGAACAGAAAAGCGGTCAGTTTAGTGGTAAGCCATTAAATGAAATGCCAAAAAATATGTTCAATACAACACTTAACTGGAATGCGACTGAAAAACTCTCTGCATGGGCAAGATGGAATTACCGCAGCAGAACTTCAGATTATTTGTCACGAACTTCTATGGCAATTGGTAAACCATCATATGGTTTTGTCGATACCGGGCTGGTATTCAAACCAAACAAAGATTTCGTTTTAAGTGGTGGTATATACAATATTCTTGATAAAAGAGTAGATCAGAAAGATTATGGTCGTACCCTGGATGGACGTCGCTATAATATTAGCGCACAAATTAATTTTTAAACTAAGGTGTCAATGCCGGGGAAAAGTGATTCCTTTGTTTTAATTGTTTAAAAGAGCCTAAAACCTGCCAGTTTTCAGTCATGAAAACTGGCAGGTTTTAAATGTAAGCTGTATTTAAATCAAAGAATTGTATTAACTATTAAATAAGTCTCTGACTAAATTGAATTGTGTTCAAAAATATATATTCAAATAGAGTAAAATAGGTATATGAAATTTTAATGAATGATTTTAAACATGTTTTTTCTGGTAATAGTAGCAATATCCTCCCAGTGACAGTTGCGTAAGCCAGCTATAATTTCAGCAATCTGACGCAAATTATCAGGGCTGTTTTTCTGCTGAGGATGAGGGGACATATAGGGTGCATCGGTTTCAATTACCATGTGCTGTAAAGGAAGTTTTTCAGCTATATGCCGAATTTTTTTGGCCTGTGTTCGTAAAAGCAAAGAACCGATACCAATGAGGAAACCATGCTTTATCCAAGCCTGAGCCTCCTGTATGCTGCCTGAAAAGGCATGAGCAATGCCTCCATAAGTAAAATGGCAACGTTTAATACTCTGTAAACATGTACCGGTAGCATGAACATGGTGAATAATGGCTGGGCGCCGCATTTTTTTTGCCAGTAATAACTGGGACTCAAAACAATTAATTTGTAAATTTTTTTCTGCTTCGTTATGCGCGCGTGCAAAATCCAGACCAATCTCTCCCATTATTGTGTGAGGATGTGCTTCTAATAGGAATTCAAGTTGATTCAGTGCAGAATCATTATAATTGGCGGTATACCAGGGATGGATGCCTATTCCGGCATAAATGCAGGGATAAGTTTCTGCCAGCCGGATAGTTGTCAGCCAGTCAGCTGGCGCGGTGGCCGGTACAAGAAAGTGGCTGATATGTTTATCACTAGCCTGTTGCAGCACTTGTGCCAGATTTTCTATTAGCGGGCTGTGATTGAGATGGCAGTGGCTATCAAATAGCATAAAATTAAAAACACGAGCCTAAGGCTCGTGTATCTGTAGATATCAGTTTGGTGTTTGTTCTTCGCCGGAACTTTGATTATTTTCTGAATCCGCGCAAGTAGCAATGGTCGCCTCAGTTACAGCAGCTTCAGCTCCTGTTGCCGGCTTAGCTGTCTGCATGCAGGGATGCTGTTTGGCAATTGCCTGTTCTTCCGGTGAAACCTCACCTTTGAAGCGATTATTTAAATCAAAACGCTTTCCTCCGCGGGCTAGAGACTTGATATATCTTGGCCGGCGACAGTGATTAGCCAGAACGCGGGCAATAAGGGTCGGATCGTATTGGGGTAATGCGGTAACTAAATCCTGATCAATGCCGATCGCCAAGGGTTTAAAATGTTTAAATACATCATATTTACGATAGATATGTTCGGCAATCATATCTGTTTGCTTTTTTTTGCTCATGGTTTGTACAGCTGATTTCAGTGCTGCACCCAAAGCAGTTTCTTGACTCATAAGGTTACTTCCTTGTGGGTTTATGGCCATTTCAGTGAATTGATATTAAATTAATTCACCGATTTTTAGTGATAACTTAACAATTATGGCTATCAAAATTAATATTCAGAATTAAGCTTCATGTTATAAATAATGAGCAATATCAGGTGTTTCTACGTGAATGTCTGCATTTTGCGCACGCTGGCGCAAAGCATGATCCATAAGTACCAGGGCAAGCATCGCCTCTGCAATTGGTGCTGCGCGCAGTCCGACGCAAGGATCGTGACGACCGTGGGTAGCCAGTATAACCGGCTGACCATGAATATCTATAGAATGGCGCGGTGTGGCAATGCTGCTGGTGGGTTTAATAGCCAGATTAATATGTATATCCTGACCGCTACTAATGCCTCCGAGGATACCCCCGGCGTTATTGGACTGAAATCCTTCCGGTGTTAATTCATCTCCATGTTCGCTGCCTTTTTGGTATATACATCCAAAACCTGCACCAATTTCAACACCTTTGACTGCATTAATGCCCATCATGGCATGAGCGATATCTGCATCAAGACGATCAAAAACCGGTTCGCCTAATCCGACAGGAACGTGGCTGGCGGTAACATGCAGTTTGGCTCCTATGGAATCACATGCTTTACGTATGCTATCCATATATTGTTCCAGTTCTTTAATCTGGCTTTGATTAGCGACAAAAAAAGGATTATTGTTTATATAGGCATAATTTTCAAAAGAGATTTTCTTTTCACCAATTTGAGTGATATAGGCAATAATTTCAGTATTAAAATGCTGGCGCAGCCATTTTTTTGCTACTGCGCCGGCTGCTACCCTGGCAGCTGTTTCTCGTGCTGAACTACGTCCGCCGCCACGATAATCTCGGATACCGTATTTATGCCAGTAGGTATAATCCGCATGTCCGGGACGGAAGCTTTGAGCAATATTACTATAATCTTTACTACGCTGATCAGTATTTCTGATTAACAGACCTATTGGTGTGCCGGTAGTTTTTCCTTCAAATACTCCGGAAAGAATCTCAACAGTATCTGCTTCTCGGCGCTGAGTCACATGGCGGCTGGTACCTGGTTTACGTCTGTCCAGATCAGGCTGAATATCGGATTCATTCAGTGCCAGTCCCGGCGGACACCCGTCTATAATACAACCAAGTGCAGCACCATGGCTTTCACCAAAGGTGGTAACAGTAAGGATTTGTCCGAAAGTATTACCGGCCATAGGTTTTACTCTTACTTTTTTAAATATCGAAATAATTTTGCTCTTGAGTTTAGCATGGTTTATACGGTTTAGGCATAATTTGTCTGGCGGTTAGCCTGTTTTTGTCGCAGATGCTTTGATATGGTTATAAATTTACCAGTTTTATCAGAAAAATTACCGCTTCTAAGCAAAATACTGATGTTATAAGCCTGATATACAGAATTGATATCAAAGTAAATAATGCTGTTAACTAACTGAATAGAGAAAATATTTTTACTTATTTTGTGGCTGCTTTTTTGAGGTAGGTGTTTTTGCCGGCTGATTGGGTGATTCTGTACCGGCAATAACTGGCGGTTCTGATGGTAACGGTTTGGTTTTAATCGGGAAATTAATTGAGGTGCCTAGGCCGAAATTGTGATTACCACCACCGATGCCAACTGATACATTGGAGGGCATACCAACACTGCATGCACTGAGCAGAAAGAAAGCAATAAGGGAAAGAGGTATGAATTTCATAATTTTTTAGTACAGAATTTTTTTTATTATAAAACTTTCTGACTATCTGGCGAATAAATTTATGCTGATATTGGTGCGATTTTGTTGTACTTACTACAGAGAGCGCTTATTTATTATCAGATATAAAGTTGTCTGAAAGTTGAAATTCTTACAGGGTTCAGATCGTCGATGATGATGTGCAGATTATAATTTAAATATATCTCTGTAATTATTACCTTCATAAAGTTATGGAATAATATGAATTTTACCAATGACTGATATCAGTGAGCTTTAAAGAAAATAGTTTAAAATATAAATGAATATTGATTAATGATGGGCTCTACAGAGCCCATCATAGTTTGTGTCAGTTACATTCAGTTTCTATTTATTAAATAAGTTACCTTATGCGCTTCGGTCGGTAACGGTACTTCCCATTTAGAAAACATTTGTTTAATTCTTTTATTAGGCAAACTGGTATTCCGGCTTGAATTGCGCTGATATAATGTTTTTTCAGATTGTTCAAGGTAAACAATTTCAACCTCAGCATGATAGGCATAAAGTAAATTTAATGCTTTTTGGCGCATATCCTGAGATAGGTGAGTTGCATTCCAGATGAATGGCTGTTTATCTCTTAAATATTGCTTTACTTTGGCCAATACAGCTTGAATTACTAATCCTTCATTTTGACCGTACTTTAATTTAAGCTGATTTCTGGCGTCATCATAAGAAGCTACCGGTAAAGTTGGTTTATATTTGTTTACCCAGCCATTTTTACCTGATGCAGGCAAGCCCGACATTAAAATAACTTTAGCTCCTTTCTGTGGGTACAAAGCATAATCAGGCCAAACATTGGCACCGCGAAAATATTGTATCCGAGTGTAATCGTCTATGAATTGCCGCGGCTGATATAAACATTTTTCTTCAAATGCTAATTGTTTAAAGAGCTCAACTTCATCAAGTATTCTGTTTTTATCAGCGCAAATACGACCCTGTATATCAGCTTTTGCTTGCATACACAGCATCCAGACTGGCAGCTCCCAGGATAGGCAATGGATTAACCATTCTGGTGATTTATTTCTGATATTGTCACTTAATGCATAAAACGGTACCTGATGGACACGTATAATCCGACAGATTTTTTCTCTTAATTCAAACGGAATACCCAGGCGCCATAATAATATTCGACTGCTTATTTCACCTTTTTTTGAATGTCTTGGTTGTGAAATTCGTCCGCTAATCTCATCGATTATTGTCGTTTCTGGCTTGGCAATGTCATGTAACAAAGCAGTCATGAATAATATAAACTGCTCTTCAGGAGCGGATTTTGCAAACTCATCTTGCGCAATTAATGCTCTTAGTACCATTTGAGTGTGAATCCAGACATTACCTTCACCATGGTAATATGGATCTTGAGGCGTGGTAATTAATTTATTCAGTTCAGGTATGCAGTTTAGCCACTGATCAAAATTATCTTTGCTAATACTATAGGTAATTTCCTGTTGTAATTGTGAATAACTCATAAATCATCTCCGGATACAAATTCCTTATTCCAGTTGATGGTTAGTTGTGGCGTATAAAGTTCAACTTTTTCAGCTAATTGGTTGGGAATAAATGGTTGTTCTGAGTGGTGCTGACCAGAATCTAATATGGATTGAACAAAATCCTGTCTGACCCATTTTAAACGACCGGTTGTCGTATTTTCCGATTCAATTTTTAAATATAATCCTTCCATAAAATCGGAGTTATCGCACTGTTTCCATGCTTTTATTAAATCAAATTTTTCCTGAGCGACGATTTTCTCAAAACAAATCCGCCAATTTTTTGATTTGGCTAAAGAAAATTTAACAAGTGTCAGTAAGTCACATAATTTTTCCGGCGCTATACCAGAATACAATACCGGAACAGACAGAACAGGGCCATTTATGAGTAATTGATGGCGTTTGTGTGTCGATAAGAAATGATTATTATGTCTGTCCCAAATATCGAATTCACAAAAATAATGTGGTAATGCATCATAAAAAATTGCATGTTTTTTATGCAACCACTCACCATACATAATATAGCGATCTTCTAAGCGTTCTAACAGCCAGCTTTCATGCACAGTTGCCCAGTGTTTAAATAAATTAAATTGGCGTTCTCTACTGCCTCCTGTCAAATAATGACCGCGTGATTGCAATAAAAGTTCACCACTCCCAGAGAAACTGATTGCACAGTTAGCACCATCAAGTTTTTCTTCTACTACAATATATTGTCCGGCTAATTGATGATAAGGTTGCTGACCATGTTCAATATCACCAGACTGTAAACGCGAACTTTCTAAGTGTGTTGTACGCGGGTATTTAATTAATTCTAAATTTTGAATATAAGTGTCCGTTGTCATTTTGTTTTCTCCGGAAAATTAGGGAAAACCGACAAGGCAAAGATCTATAGATTGAACTGAAAAGTAGAGGCTTTATAAAAAAAGCGAAACGACAATAAGATAGAATATACCGTGCCGGCATTAAGATAAAGTGTTAACTACAGGCATTTTGCCACCTCTTAGAATTTAAATATTAATTGCAAAAGCGGCGCCATTATCATTTTCAGTTGATTTGTTGTCAAGCAGAATAATTATTGGGTATTAAAAATAAGACTGTACGATCGAATAAATAGTAATATTAATATATTTATAAATATTTAATATAATTTAATTTATATTCTGTCTGCTGATTCAATAGCTGTTACTGAATATTAAAACGTTTAGCAATTTCTGATAATTGAGTAACTCAAAAAAATCTGATGTTAATAATAAATTAAATTTTTGAATTAACATCAATCGATTGAATTCGGAAGCAGTATTGATTATTTCTATAGTTTTTATGTTAATCAAAAATTAATCTGCAAAGAAATTGAAGCTTTGATTCAGTTAGTTTAACAATCCGGGTAAAAAATTTATATACCCGGATTAACGATTAATTATATGGAGCTATGCTTTTGGCAACACTACTGAGTCCTTGTGCCAGAGCATGCACCATATTATTGTAGCCATTGCCCTGCTGAGGTAGCCGGACATTAAAATTCTGACCACGTTCATTATTAATACCCTGCCAGCTGCTGTAACCACTGATGTAGATATAACCATCATAGCTACCTTGAAAAGACTGAATATATACAGTTAGTGTGGTTTTGGATTTATTTTCAGGAGTAAACAGATAGCGAATACTTTGTTTATTAAGTTCATTGGCCAGAGTCTGACTAATTTCACCGCTAAGATCATCAGCCCATAGATGCTGCTGAGCAAAGTGCAGAGTTGTCGGACTGTCCTGATAAACTAAATTTCCCTGATTAAGGCGTTCAGCCAGTACTACTTTAAGTTGTACCGGAATTCTCTGGCTGCCGGCCGGCAATTGATAGTTACTACCGGGTAGCTGATAGTAGGTAACCGGATTACCGGCACATGCACCAAGCGTCAGACTGACAGCACAGACAAGTGGTAACAAAATTTTCATTATCTGGCTCCTTTTGGTTCTGGATCATGCCCGCGACGGTTAAAAATCAGGGCATTGGGTTGTTGTTTCAGTGTTTTCAGTGTTGGCTGTGCATCTTTCAGGGTGCTGTCAATACTTTTCAGGGTTTGCTGAATATCACCATATAGAGGTGAGGTGCTGGATACACCTTGTAATGTAGTCCGTAATTCTTTCAGAGTAGCCGCCAGCTCAGCAGGTAGTTGCTGAGTTTTATTTTGTGACAACAAGCGGTCTGCACTGGCCAGAGTCGTTTTTAATTGCGCCAGTGTCATATCGAGCTGTTTCATGGTGTTTTCTATAGGCAGCTTATTCATTTTGGCTAATAGTGCAGTCAATTGATTCTGGATCATATCAAGTCCGGTATGGGTGCTGCTGATAACGGTATATCCCTGATATTGTGCTACTGGTTTAAACAGTGATTCTCCCGCTTGTGCCTGAGATAAACTAATATACTGATTACCAGTAATCAGATTGTCTTTTTCCAGAGATGCAGATAAACCCAGATTAAGTGCCTGCTGGATTTGCTGCTGCCAGATTTTATCATCCTGTTTGCCGGCATTTATTTCCATACGTCCTGGTTCAATACGCAAACGAACTGGTATCCAGCCATGCTGGAAGAGTTTATGGCTGTCATTCGGGGCAAAGTATGGTACATCTGCAACAGAACCGATATTAATACCCTGATATTCTACCGGAGCACCAACGCTCAGGCCGCGTACAGACTGCTGGAAGAATACAACATAGTATTGGGCACGATTTGTCGGCAGGTTATCCAGTTCCCGTTCGCTATTGTAGAGAGTAAATTCTGTGTTGTTGGCAACAGGATTGCCTTTACCTTCAAACATGGTTTTGAATACGATTGCACCGGAGAGCAGTGCGGGTATGGGAGCAGAATCAATATGTACACCGCCGCCTGTAGCAGTAACCTGAAGACCTGTTTGCAGCCAGAATTTAACCTTGTCGCCTATCAGGCTGTCATACGGACTATTGATGTAGACCTGATAATGTACGCTGTTGTCTTTAGGGTCAAAATAGGCTTTTTCAATTTGTCCGGCACTGATATCTCCGTAAAGTACCGGGCTGCCCGGATTAAGCAGCTTGTCACTGTGGCCTTTCAGACGCAAACGCATACCACTTTGCGATATGGCAGTAACAGGAGGTAAATCAGCTACGGTAAATGTTTCTGCTCTTTCTTTGCTGTGCCCCGGAGTAAAAGCGATATATGAACCGGAAACTAAGGTATTCAAACCGGTAATACCACTCTGATCTATACGTGGTTTAACAATCCAGAACTGAGTGTCTTTGCGTAGCATATTTTTGACGTCAGCTGTCATCTGCGCTTTGATTTGTACGCCTTTTTCATCTGGGCTGATTCTAATTGCAGTAACTTTACCGACGGTGACATTCATAACTTTAATGGTAGTCGTGTTAATTTCAAGCCCGTCAGCATCTTTTATATACAGAGTAATTTCCGGCCCTGTATGGCGCAGATGCTGAAAAAGCAGCCATGCACCGGTTAATAATGCCAGTACCGGAATAATCCATACCAGTACGTTGAAGGGGGGGTTACGTTTTACAGTGGCAGTTGCCTGCGGCGTCTGATTATCAGATTGACTCATGATGAGAATGCCTTTTACTGCTGTTTTTATAATGAGGTTTATGGTGTTTTCTTTGTTGTACTGCTTCATCCCAGAGTAAACGCGGGTCGAAACTCAGTGCAGAAACCATGGTCAGGATGACAACTGCACAAAAGTAAATAGTGGCGGCACCCGGGGTTACATTGGCCAGTGGTGTGGAAAATGCCGACATGAGAATGATAACAACAAAAATATCAATCATTGACCAGCGTCCGATTGATTCGGTAATACGGTAGAGTATGGTTAATTTGTGTGCAGACATTAATGGCCGGTAGGCAGCAGAATACAGTAAAACCAGCATAGAAATAATTTTCAATATGGGAATGGCCATACTGGCACTGAATATAACAACTGCAATTAAAACGTCACCATCATTCCACATGTATTCTATACCATCAAGAATGGTACTGGAGAGATTGGTGCCCGGCGAGCGGGTAATCATCATCGGCAATAAATTGGCCGGTATATAGAAAATAATGGCTGCCAGCAGAAAGGCCATACTAATGCTCAGACTTAACGGTTTACGGCGGCTCAGATATGAACCGCAGACGCTGCATACATTCAGGCTGGCTGGCTGCTCAAAAAGACAGTAATTACAGTTAATGGTGTCAGAACCATTGTTCTGTAAAACAGGATCATTGCCGGTAAGGCGCTGTATCTGATAAAAAATCCAGTGTTCAGGTACACCCTGAGAAGTGCGGATAAGTAAAATGGCCAGTACCATCATCAGCCAGAAAGCAAATCCGAAATGAATTTGTGCCATACCACTGATTTTGATATAAGCTACCAAAGTGGCAATATAAAATACATCGACCATAATCCAGTGGCGCAGACGAACCAGTGTACGGGTAGCGTATAGCATACCGGGTAATATTTGCCGGTAGCGCAAACCTGTGTATACATACAGACACAATAACAGAAATAGTACCGGCGAACCGAAAGTTAACAGGAACATGACTTCTGCCAGCAAAGAATAATCTTTCTGAGCCAGTGTCTCAACCATATACGGAATAGTTAGCTCTACATGTATGCCAAGTAAATCTATGTTCATGTATAACTGTGTATACACAATTAACATGATAATTAATGAAGCAATAGCATAAGCTGTTGGCGTATCCAGTGGATGATGCTCAATTCGGACCAGATGCTGTCTGCAACGGGGGCAATGAGCATATTCGCCGGGAGTCAGCGAAGGAATAGACAGAGAGAGACCACAGCAGGGGCAGCCAACATGATGTGCCGGCAGGCTGCCATCTGGCAAGTCAGCTAATGAAGTTTGCGCCTGTTGTGTGGAACGGTAGCTCAAGATATCAAATTTCAATTATAAAAATAGCTATATAAAAAATAACTTAACAGAGATATGAATTCTCTGTTAAGTTTAATATACGTAATTTAATGATAATGTGCAATTATCTTATAACGCAGCAAGTACGGCATCACCCATCTGGCTGCATGAAATACGCGTACAACCTTCTTCAAATATATCATTTGTCCGCAAACCTTGAGCCAGCACTTTGCCTACAGCTGCTTCGATTCGCTGAGCCGCATCTTCGTTATTCAGGCTGTAACGTAAAAGCATTGCTAAAGAGAGTATAGTAGCCAGTGGATTAGCCAGATTCTGACCGGCAATATCAGGAGCAGAACCATGTGAGGGTTCATACATACCCTTACCGGTTTCATTAAGAGAAGCGGAGGGCAGCATACCAATAGAGCCGGAAAGCATTGAAGCCTGATCAGAAAGAATATCACCGAAGATGTTGCCTGTTACGATAACGTCAAACTGCTTAGGTGCTTTAACCAGTTGCATGGCGGCGTTGTCTACGTACATATGGCTGACGCTGACATCAGGATAATCTTTACTCATTTCTGTAATGATTTCACGCCATAACTCTGTTGTTTCCAGTACATTGGCTTTATCGACGGAACAAAGTTTTTTGTTGCGTTTTTGTGCTGCTTCAAACGCAATTTTACCGATACGGCGAATTTCACTCTCACTGTAACGCATGGTGTTGATACCTTCGCGTTCACCGTTAGCTAATGTATGAATTCCGCGCGGTTCGCCAAAATAAATATCGCCGGTTAATTCACGTACGATAAGAATATTCAGTCCGGAAACCACTTCCGGTTTTAATGTAGAAGCATTGGCCAGCTCTGGATAGAGAATTGCCGGACGCAGATTGCCAAAAAGATTAAGGTCTTTGCGTATGGCCAGCAGACCGCGTTCGGGACGTAAAGAACGTTCCAGTTTATCGTATTGAGGGCCGCCGACTGCGCCAAGCAATACTGCATCAGCCTGACGACAGATATTCTGAGTAAATTCAGGGTAGGGATGTCCGTATTCATCATAGGCTGCTCCGCCTAATGGTGCATACTGATAATCTGCATCCAGCCCCTCTGCAATCAGTTTGTCCAGAACGCGTACGGTTTGTCCGATGATTTCCGGTCCGATACCGTCACCCGGAAGAATAGCAATATGTTTGCTCATTTTATTCTTTCTGCTTATCGATTAATGACTGATAATTTTGAGTCGTCAGTTAGTTTTTCAGATTATAAATGATTGAAAATTTCTGATTCAGTCAGGACTGATACAGCCATGGTTGTTGTTGCTTATGTTTATTTTCATATGCTTTGATAGCATCAGCATGTTGCAATGTCAGTCCGATTTCATCCAGACCGTTAAGCAGACAGTGTTTGCGGTGTTCAGTAATCTCAAAATGATAATGTTTTCCGTCCGGCGTGTTAACAGTTTGTTCCGGCAGATTAATATTTAGCTGATAACCTTCGTGAGCTGTCACATCGTGAAATAAGAGATCAACGATTTCTTCAGGCAGAACGATAGGTAATAAACCATTTTTGTAGCAGTTATTGAAAAAGATATCAGCAAAAGAAGGTGCAATAATGGCACGGAAGCCATAATCATCCAGAGCCCAGGGAGCATGCTCACGGCTGGAGCCGCAACCGAAGTTTTTCCGTGTGAGCAGAATATGCGCGCCCTGATAACATGGCTGATTAAGCACAAAATCAGGATTTAGCGGACGTTTACTGTTATCCATACCTGGCTCACCATGATCCAGATAACGCCATTCATCAAATGCATTCGGCCCAAAGCCGCTGCGTTTAATGGATTTAAGAAATTGTTTGGGAATGATTGCATCAGTATCTACATTAGCGCGGTCAAGAGGCGCTACGAGTGCAGTAAGAGTAGTAAAAGATTTCATGCGGTATTTCAGTATTTTGTAGTTTATGATTGAATTTTATGCAAGCCCTTGCGGGCTTGCATACAGTTACATTTCTGAGCGTACGTTGTCAGAAGCATTACTTACAGCCTGGCCACCGGCAGAAATATCGCGACCTACACCGGAAATAGTATGACAACCGGACAGAAAACCAACAATAGCAAGACTCAAAAGCATTAATTTTTTCATGATTTTATCCTTGTATTATTATCTGTTGGCAGCATTGGATAAGTGTTGACCACCAGCTTTGACGTCCTGTCCCACGCCGTGAATTGTATGGCAGCCAGTAACTACGGCCATAACTATTGCAGCAATTAACAACATTTTTTTCATACCATACTCCTTTAACAAAGATAAATATTTACAAATTCAATCAGAACTACATGCTTATCATGCACGTGCTGGCT
The DNA here is from genome assembly GCF_016101465.1 of Snodgrassella sp. M0110. Taxonomy (NCBI): domain Bacteria; kingdom Pseudomonadati; phylum Pseudomonadota; class Betaproteobacteria; order Neisseriales; family Neisseriaceae; genus Snodgrassella; species Snodgrassella sp. M0110. The sequence goes on from NZ_JACFQM010000001.1 coordinate 545,996, forward strand.
TAAAACTGCAAGTTATTCACTTTATATCTGTCGCACATCGGTAAAATGTCCGGCAATGGCTGCAGCAGCGGCCATTGCCGGACTAACCAGGTGAGTACGTCCGCCGTTGCCCTGTCTGCCTTCAAAATTCCGGTTAGATGTTGAGGCACAGCGCTCTTGCGGCTGTAAACGGTCTGCATTCATGGCCAGACACATTGAGCAGCCCGGTTCACGCCACTCAAAACCGGCTGCTGTAAAGATTTTATCCAGTCCTTCTGCTTCTGCCTGCTGTTTAACCAGACCGGAACCGGGCACAATCAATACCCTTTTTACATTATCTGCTTTGTGATGTCCTTCTGCGACACTGGCAGCAATGCGTAAGTCTTCAATTCGTCCGTTTGTACAGGAACCAATAAAAACAACATCTACCGGAATCTCGTTAACTGGGGTACCAGCTGTTAATCCCATATATTGTAATGCGCGCTGCATACCTTCCCGTTTAACTGGATCAGTTTCAGCAGCCGGGTCTGGTACCTGCTGATTGACTGCAATCACCATTTCGGGTGACGTTCCCCATGTTACCTGTGGTTCTATATCTGCAGCATTAAAGTGATAGGTTTTATCAAAATGTGCGCCTTCATCGGATACTAAAGTGTGCCAGTAGCTAACAGCCTGATCCCACAGTTCACCCTGAGGTGCAAAATGACGGTCTTTAATATAATCAATAGTTGTCTGGTCGACGGCAACCAGACCGGAGCGGGCACCGGCCTCAATGGCCATGTTGCATAAGGTCATGCGGCCTTCCATAGAAAGATTACGTATAGTCTCGCCGCCAAATTCAATTGCATAGCCTGTACCGCCGGCTGTACCAATTTGCCCGATAATATATAAAGCAATATCTTTGGCTGTGATACCTGTTTTGAGGGTGCCATCGATTTTAATCAGCATGGTTTTTGATTTTTTTGCAGTAATACACTGTGTTGCCATCACGTGTTCTACTTCTGATGTGCCAATACCATGAGCAAGCGCCCCGAATGCACCATGTGTAGAAGTGTGTGAATCACCGCATACTACTGTCATCCCAGGTAAAGTTGCTCCCTGTTCAGGTCCGACAACATGCACAATACCCTGATTGATATTTTTAAATGGATAATATTTCTCTACACCGAATTCGCGAATATTTTTATCCAGTGTATTGACCTGAAGTTTGGATATCGGGTCAGTAATTCCTTCATCCCAGTGATCGGTCGGGGTGTTATGGTCAGCAGTGGCCACAATGCTTTGTTCACGCCAGAGCGGACGGTGAGCAAGTTTCAGTCCCTCAAAAGCCTGCGGACTGGTTACTTCATGTACAAGATGGCGGTCAATATAAAGTAAAACTGTACCATCAGCCTGTTCTTGGACAATATGGCTATTCCACAGTTTTTCATATAAGGTTTGTGCTTTCATTGTAGTAGCTTTGTTTTGTTATGTTTTATGTGTGGTGCATCTTAATACTGTTAAGGTGGTTTTACAAGTATTTTGTCTAAAAATAAATTTTTGGACTAAAATAAGTGAAATTAAAAAATATTTTAGACTAAATGTCTAATTTGTACCTATAAAATTCTCTACAAATTACACGGATAAATGACTCTTTAATATATAACAATCATTTTAATATATAACAATCATTTAGTTTATGCTGGTTAATCAGAACCCTGTGTAATAAAAATTATAAATAATGGAGATTACTGTTTTACAAAGGTTAGAAGTTATCGGTCCCAGGCTTTCTGGTATTTTTAAATTGATGGTGATGCTTTTGCTTTGATATCTGTGTTAATTTAATAAATGTGTCTGCTTAATTCAGCAGTAATCAGAAAAGAGCATGTACAAAGAATGATTTACCTGTTGATGTCTAAATTTTTATATTATGAAAAATTAATATTTTCATTAAATTATATATAGCCTAATTTATTTTACCACAATTTAGAGATAATAAATCTTTTATAATCAAAGTTTTTTACCAGTAAATTTTAATAGTATGAAAGTAATTTTTTATCTGCTTACTAAAAAGAGCTTGTTAGAATTATTAATCATTCTCATAATATCCTTTATGTTGTTTTTTTTATATTTTGGTGGATTTCCTTACGGGGAATGGATAGCCTTAAATATATACCCTTTTATGGCAGGGTTGAGTTCATGGATGTTTGTAAAAATAATAATACATACATTTAAAATAAAGAATTTATTAAAGTATAATTTATTTATATTTTTAGTTATTGTTCTATTATGTATATTTTTTATGTATATTCTAAAAAAATTATAATAACATTTTGAGAGTCTGTATGACTTTCATGAATTATTAATAACTACATTACATTATTATTTATCAAAAAGATATTAATTCAGGTACAAAAAGCAAAGCCGGAAATAATTACAATAAGCCTTGGGACAATACCAGTATATGTAAAGTAGAACATACTGGACGTAAATCACGTTCACAGGTTAAATAAAGTAAGATAACTTTCGATATGGGTATAAATTGCAATACTAAGGGTGATAGCATACGAAAATTATTTATCTGGGAAAACTATCTGATTAATTCAAAATGCCTAAATTTCACTATATCTGTTTGTTATGTGAATTAGAACAGGCTATTTATCTGCTGTAAGTATAAAACCTATATGGGAATTATGAAAAATCCCAAGTGATGTCCTATGATTTTATAACATGCAAAAGAAAATAAATAAAATATTGAAAGAAAAATTACTGGGGAGAATTTGCTGAAGGTTTGAAAAACTAGTTATAGAAATATTTTGAGACCATTCTCGCGGCTGGTATTTAGATTTATATTTATGGTTGCCTGCTTGAATCTGTCTGAAAATAAAACTTTTAGTTCAGCCAAACTTAAAAAGAATACCCTCTGAACTAGCAAAATTATATAGAATACCGCATGTGCAGCAAAAATGCTGGGTATGAATGTGGAAAGGAATGAAATATGAGTTTACCTGATGTAGCCTCAGCGCATCGTGAAGAATTGCAGGATTTTGAACGTGCAATTTTAGCCAGTCAAACACAGATTGAATCATGGTTTCGTGCTCAATGGCGACATCACCACGCTCCTTTTTACGGTTCTGTGGATATTCGTAACAGCGGATATAAATTAGCCAGCATAGATATGAATCTGTTTCCGGGCGGATTTAATAATCTGAATCCCGTTTTTCTTCCGCTGGCATCAGTAGCAGCACAGGATGCCGTAGAACGTGCCTGTGCAGATGCACAATCAGTTTTACTAATTCCCGAAAATCATACGCGCAACACTTTTTATTTACAAAATGTCTATGCGCTGTATTCTATCTTGCGCCATGTCGGATTAGATGTTCGTATCGGAACCCTGAATCCTGAGATTACAGAGATTACCACGCTGGAAACAGCGCTGGGTGATCACATTACACTGGAACCTGTACAGCGACAGGGCAATCTTTTACAGCTGGCCGACGGTTTCACCCCTTGTATGATTCTCCTAAATAATGATTTATCTGGCGGCGTGCCGGAAATATTGCAGGGTCTGGAGCAAACATTATTGCCTCCGTTAAAAGCAGGGTGGACTACAAGGCGTAAAAGTACACATTTTCAGGCCTATAATCAGGTAGCTTCTGAGTTTGCACAATTAGTAGGTATAGATGAATGGACAATTAATCCTTACTTCGAAGTATGCAGTGGTCTGGATTTTACCAGTCATGAAGGAGAAAACCGGCTGGCTGAAACTGTAGAAAGATTATTGCAGCGTATTCAGCACAAGTACGATGAATTAGGTATTCAGGATAAACCATTTGTTATTGTTAAAGCCGATGCCGGTACTTATGGTATGGGTGTCATGAGTGTGCATTCTGCTGAAGAAGTACGCGGTTTAAATCGTAAAAAACGTAATAAAATGGCTAAAATCAAAGAAGGCCTGGAAGTAAGCGAAGTAATTGTACAGGAAGGAATTTATACTTATGAAACGCTGAATGGGGCAACAGCCGAGCCTGTGGTATATATGATGGACCGGTTTGTCATTGGTGGTTTTTACCGGGTACATCAGGATCGCGGTCCGGATGAAAATCTGAATGCAGTTGGTATGCATTTTGTACCATTACAATGCAATATTGCTTCTCTGGATACTCAGAGTGCTGAAGAAGCAGCCAGTAAACGGGAATTTAAACCATGGGAACAGCTGGGTATACCGCAAACAGAAAATGTCACTCAAGCCAGAGATTGCGAAAGTATCCGCTTATATGTTTACGGAGTGCTGGCCAGACTGTCACTTCTGGCCGCTGCCATTGAGTTGGAAAATATGTCTGAACCGGCGGTTTAATTTATCCGGATCGATTATATGATTCGCTGAATATCAAAGTATGAAAACCGGCCTCAGTATTAATAAAAATTTATTTTTAAAGTAAGTGTTTATAATGAAAAAAATTCGTGTTTTAACTGGTGTAACGCCAAGCGGATTTCCTCACCTGGGTAATTACGTAGGGGCAATTCGTCCGGCAATACAAGCAAGTATGAACTCAGAAGTAGAATCTTTTCTGTTTTTATCTGATTATCATGCGCTAATTAAATGTCATGAGCCTGAAAAAGTCCATGAATCTACCAAAGCAGTAGCAGCAACCTGGCTTGCCTGCGGTCTTGATCCGGAACGGACAACTTTTTATCGTCAGACTGATATTCCTGAAGTAATGGAGTTGAACTGGATACTTACCTGTAATACAGCCAAAGGCCTGATGAACAGGGCACATGCCTATAAAGCTGCGGTACAGGAAAATGCAGAAAAAGGGCAGGAAGATCCGGATCACGGAGTTGAAATGGGGCTGTTCTGTTATCCGATGCTGATGAGTGCGGATATACTGATGTTTAATGCGGATAAAGTACCGGTAGGACGTGATCAGATTCAGCATCTTGAAATGGCGCGCGATATTGCCGGTCGATTTAATCATCGTTATAAACCGTTATTTACGTTACCGGAAGCTCAAATTGATGACAACGTTGAAACTCTGTTAGGGCTGGACGGCCGGAAGATGAGCAAAAGTTATGGTAATACCATTCCATTATTTGAGTCTGAGAAAAAATTGCAGAAAGCTGTTAATAAAATTGTTACCAATCTGAAAGAACCCGGTGAAGCCAAACAACCGGATGAAAGTCCGCTGTTTGATATTTATAAGGCATTTGCGACTCCGGCAGAAACTTTACAGTTTACTCAGATGCTGGCTGACGGGCTGGCCTGGGGTGAGGCTAAAAAAATTCTGGCTGCAAAAATTAATGAAGAACTGGCTGAAAAACGTGAACGTTTCGAGCAGCTTAACGCACAACCATCCTTAATTGAGGATATTTTGCAGGCTGGAGCAGTAAAAGCACGTCAGACAGCAAAACCTTTGCTGGAAGCTGTACGTGAAGCTGTGGGTATCCGCTCACTCAAATAAATAACGTGGTAATTATCCGGACGGGAATAATTTTATCCTGGCCGGATAAAAATTCTAACAGGTAAATTCAATGAAAATCTTATTTATTGCAGACCCGATGGCGAGTTTCAAGACTTATAAAGATACGACTTATGCCATGATGCGCGAAATGTCTCAGCGGGGCTGGAAACTGTTTCACACCTTAGCCGGTAACTTGAGTGTGCAAAATGAGTATGTGACAGCAAAGGCAGATGAATTTGATTTTATTGAAGCAAAAGATAAATATGACCATGCATGGTTTAATGTTTTATCTCAGCAGCAATATACCTTAAATAGTTTTGATGCAGTAATCATGCGTACAGATCCGCCTTTTGATATGCAGTATCTGTACGCTACTCATTTGCTGACACTGGCTTCTACTCAGGGTGCGCATGTATATAACAGTGGTCAGGCTATGCGTGATTTTAATGAAAAACTGGCTATTCTGAATTTTCCTGAGCTTATCGCACCAACACTGGTTACTACCCGCGCTGCAGACATACGTGAATTTTTAACCCGGCATCATGACATTATTATTAAGCCTCTGGATGGTATGGGAGGAATGGGTATCTTTCGTCTGACGCTAAGTGATCCCAATATCGGCAGTATTCTGGAAATGCTGATGCATCTGGATAGTCGAACTATCATGGCACAACGTTATATTCCAGAAATTGTGCATGGTGATAAACGTATATTGGTTATTGGTGGAAAAGTCGTTCCGTATGCGTTGGCTCGTATTCCGCAGCATGGTGAAACGCGCGGAAATCTGGCTGCCGGAGGAAAGGGTGTGGCTCAGCCATTGAGTCAACGAGATCAGCAGATTGCAGAAACACTTGCTCCGGAACTGGTACGCAGAGGGATTTTACTTGCCGGTCTGGATGTTATTGGTGATTACCTCACTGAAATTAATGTAACCAGCCCGACAGGTTTTCAGGAAATTACCAGTCAGACTGATTGTAATGTACCGGCACTTTTTGCTGATGCAGTGGAAGAAGCCGCCCGCTTATATGGCTCTCCGGTTTGATACTTAAAAACTCAATTAAAAATTCAATATAACAAGGATAATATTTGATCATGCCTGAAAATAATCAATCGTTTGCAACATCGATTAAAGGTAAAAAGGGCTTACGCCGTATATTCAATGCCTATGGTTATTCTCTGGCGGGTTTGAAGGCTGCTTGCAGTGAATCGGCTTTTCGCCAGCTGCTGGCATTAAATAGCGTATTGATTATACTTGTATTTGTGCTGGATTTTGGTAGTTTGACACGAATGGTATTAATCATGGCATCGTTTTTAAGCTGGATTGTGGAATTATTTAATACTGCAATTGAAGCTGCAGTAGATCATACTTCGCTGGAAAAGCATCCTCTGGCAAAGCGAGCCAAAGATACGGCTTCAGCCGCTCAATTGTTAACTATGCTATTGCTGGCTGTATTATGGTCAATGGCATTGTGGCGAGACTATTTTGTAAACTGGTTTTAAGTCACAATTAAATTTAGGATCTGGGCAGAATAATTACATAATAATGACAGCCTGATTCTGAAAAATATTGCCAAACTATTTACATTTTCTTCATATAGCAGAATATATACATATCTGGCAGATATACTGAGAAGGAAAGGGCAGACAATGCATTTTTTGCTGATTTTATTACCGGTATTTGGTATTTTCGTCACGGGTTTTATCGCTCAGAAGACATTGAAATTTGATATTGCCGGTTTATCAAAAATGTCTTTGTATATTCTGTCTCCCTTTCTGGCTTTCAAAACTTTCTATAATCACCCGCTAACTAGTGCTTATGTTTATTATGCTTTTTATGTTCTGGCATTGTGTGTCGGGCTGATTATACTGGTTTATCTCTGGTCGGCATTTTGTCATTATAAAAATCAGGATAATTGTGCTCTGATTCTGGCTTCATGCTTTATGAATAACGGTAATTATGGCACTCCGGTAATTCTGGTATTTTTTGGTAGTGCTGGTTTTGATATTGCTGTTATTCTGATGGTATTACAGCAATTTATTATGAGCACCATCGGCACTTATTATGCAGCTAAAGGCAGTAGCGATGTTGATGGTATTAGCCAGAATACCGTACTGAAAAAAGTCTTACGAATGCCGATTATTTATGGCGCATTGTTCGGATTAATATTTCAATTACTGCATATTCCTTTAAGTAAGGAAATTATGCTGGCAGTGGGTATGATCGGGGATTCATCTATTCCGGTAATTATGCTGATTCTGGGCATGCAGCTGGCTACATTGCATATCAGGCAGATTGAAACAGCCAAAATCAGTTTTGCGCTGGTTATTCGATTACTGATTTCACCTCTGTGGGCAATGCTGCTTGTATATTTTATGCCAATAGATCTAATGGCTAAAAAAGTGCTTATAGTGCTGGCGGCAATGCCTACCGCGGCTAACACTACATTACTGGCTGTCCAGTTCAATACCAGACCACAGCTTGTATCTACAGCTACCTTTATCAGCACGGTTTTAAGTTTAATTACTTTGCCTGTTGTTCTGATGCTGGTTCAGCCTCCGGTTATGCATTTATAAATAATATAAATAAAATTCTTACAAATGCTTCTGGTTGAGATATCTGTATTTAATAACAGTTATTACCTGATGTAATAACTGTTATTACGGCTGCTGTAATGCACTTTTACCTGAGAACTGCTATAAAAATAAAAAATTTAATACTGAATCAGGTTTAATGATATGAAAGTCAGTCAGCTGCAAAATTATAAAAGTATCTTGTATTTATTAATCACGGTTGCAGGCTGGGGAATTATGTATCCTGCCTCAAAACATGCTGTTTCTTCTGGTATTGATGGTTATTATCTTACCTGTATTCGCTATGTGCCTGGTGCCCTGCTGGTTAGTCTGGTATTGATTATTCAGGAAGGAAAACAGAGTTTTCGAACAGAAAATAAAACTTTGCAGCTTTGGTTTTTCGGTAGTATCGGTTTTGCCGGATTGAATTTTTTTACATTTATCGGTATAGGATTCTCATCAGCCGAACATGCAACGATTATTCTGGCTTTAATGCCTTTATTATCCCTGATTTTATTTTCAATAATTCATCGCATTTTGCCGGATTTTCGCACAATCATCTGCATGCTATTGGCTTTTACTGGTATTGTTCTGGTTATTACCGATGGAAATTTTAACCATTTACTTGCCTCATCAAGTTTTATTGGTGACTTATTATTACTCACAGCAACTGTTTGCTGGGTAATATATACTTATTTTGCCAATACGATGATTTCAAAATATGATTGGAGTGCATTGCGTATAACTGCTCTGAGTTCTTCATTAGGAATGTTAACTATCATAGCAATAACTATGATTGCGACTTTGCTGGGATATGCCGGCAGGCCGGAAATGAAAGCCATACTAGCAAGCAGACTGGATATTTTTATACTGATTATCACTGCGCTGGTTATCATTAGCTGGAATGCCGGTATTAAAGGTCTGGGTGCAGTTAATGGTATTTTATTTGTTAATCTGGTACCGGTTATTTCGTCTGTTATCGGTATTTTTCAGGGGCATAAAATTTCTGTAGTGGAAATGTGCGGTATGGCTATAACTTTGGTCGCGTTGGTGCTAAATAATATTTTTATGCGAAATAATCAACAGACTAATGATTAGATTCAAATCATTTAAAGCATTATCAGAATGAAAAAACGTTTAAAAAGCATGCATATAGCTAGTCTTGAATTGTTTTTGACGGCTGCTGAAAATGAAAATTTTTCTACAGCTGCACAATATCTGAATATTACACCGGCAGCAGTCAGTCGTTCAATTAAGCGTCTTGAGGAAAGAATAGGGGTTGAATTATTTAGTCGCAATACTCGTAAAACAAAATTAACGCCAGAAGGACGAATTTATTATACAAAATGTACTGAAGTTCTGGAGTCATTAATCAGTACCGAAAAGGCACTGAAAGTAAACAAAGAGGCAATTTCCGGTAAATTGAAAATAAGCGTTCCGGAAACTTTTTTTAATTATAAAATAATACCCTATGTAAAATGCTTTTGTGCACAGTATCCGCAGCTTAAGCTTGACTTTCATGTAACAAACCGCAATATTGACTTTGTAACGGAAACTTATGATATTGCTGTAAGACTGATTCAGCCGGATACCAGACTGGAACCATTTTTAGTTAAAAGGAAATTATATTGTGCCACATCCGGTTTGTTTGCCAGTCCTGAATATTTGTCTGAGAATAATATAATATATGAACCGGCTGATATTCAAAATCATAAGTGTATCAATTTCAGTATCAGCCAGAATAATAAAAAATTTTCATGGAAATATATAGATAAAAGCACAGCACACAGTAATGGAACTGATCAGATACACGTATTTGACAGTATGCTGGCAACAAAATTTCTGGCCATTAATGGCAATGGTATTGTTCAGCTTTTTCGATTTGCTGTTCAGGAAGAGTTACAATCCGGCAAGCTGGTCGAAATATTACCGGAATGTTCTCAGGATAATCAATGGGAGTTTTGTTTTCTTTATCCGCAAAGCAATAAAAATTCGGCAAAACTACGGGTTTTTATTGATTATTTCAGTAAACAAATAAAATAATCAGTTTTTCTGCATAATTTATATAAACAGATTTATTTATCTGGATAGGTTCTGTTTGATAAATTGACAAAATCTTTTGCTGCTGTTTTCTCTTGCCGGCAAAATAATCGGACTATTTGGGTTAATTGTAAATAAAATAGCTGGTTTAGTGATCATTAACGCCTGTTTTCAAGATAATTGTATTTTTTCCGGATAAAGATATTTGCTAATTAGTTCAGTGCAGAACTTATCGTTACGGTGATAAATCGGTATCATAGCTGCTTAAACCAGTTGTGATGACAGACTGAATGGCATATGACTAAACTAAAATTTACTAAAATGCATGGTTTGGGTAATGATTTCATGGTGATAGACGGAATTAGCCAGAAATTTTATCCGGATACAGCACCAATCGCTGCATGGGCTCAGCGCCATACAGGGGTGGGATTTGATCAGCTTCTGCTGATTGAAGCACCGCAGACACCGAACGCTGATTTTCGTTATCGTATTTTTAATGCAGATGGCTCCGAAGTAGAGCAATGTGGTAATGGTGCACGCTGCTTCGCCCGTTTTGTTTATGATAAAGGATTAACCAGCAAAAAACAGATTGTGGTAGAAACTGCCGGCGGAATAATTGTGCCGCGATTGAATGAAGATGGGCTGGTAACAGTGGATATGGGTATACCGCTGTTTGCACCGGAACAGATTCCGTTTGCGGCTATTGATGAAAATGATGCCAAGAGTATCAGCCATGAACTGGTTGTCGGAGCTGATACCGTTAGTGTGACCTGTATCAATATGGGTAATCCGCATGCAGTGATGGTTGTAGAAGATATTAATCATGCGCCTGTGCACCGGCTTGGTGCAGCCATTGAAAGTCACAGACAGTTCCCTCAGCGAGTTAATGTCGGATTTATGCAGATAAAAGCGCCACGAGAGATTTATTTGCGTGTGTTTGAACGAGGTGTTGGAGAAACACAGGCATGCGGTACCGGTGCCTGTGCTGCGGTTGTAGCCGGAATCAGTCTGGGCTTACTGGGTGATGATAAACCAGTACAAGTGAATTTACCCGGCGGACAGCTATCAATAAGCTGGCAGCAGAAACCTGATGCGCATGTCTGGATGACCGGGCCGGCAGAAACTGTATTTGAAGGAGAGATTAATTACTTATGAGTATTAAGGAAGCTGAAGTACTAAAATTTTTACATGCACAGCCACAGTGGTTATACGAGCATGCTACTGAATTTAATCTGCGTCCGATTGAAAGCAAAATATTGTCATTTCAACAGGGCAAAATGCAGGTAATGCAGCAAAAAACTGAAAAAATGGCCTCACAGCTTATTCAAATGCTGGGCGATGCTGATGCTAACCATACATTAATGGCCAAATTTATGGCGTTTACTCAGCGTCTGCTTATCGTCAATACTCTGGCACAATGGCAGCGAGCCATCAGCGATGGATTAAACAATGAATTTACTTTACCTTATCATGCACTAATCATCATTGCAGATATTCCTAAAAATGTTCGTGTACCTGTAAATTTACATGTGAATGAGAAATTTAAGGTTATTGGTAAAAAATTAACTGCTCCTGCTTGTGGCACTTTACCGGTTGCTGCTCTACTGGAATTATTGCCTGAACAACCACGACTGGAAAGTTTTTTGCAATTACCTTTACGCTGGAAAGAACAGACGCTGGCTATTCTGGTAATTGGGCATGAAGATGAAGCACATTTTTCCCCTGATATGTCTACTGAATGGGTCGCTGCTATAGCTGATAATATGGCGGCTGTGCTTGCACGTTTGCTGAAACTGGTGCGTTAATGGGTACGCTAATCAGTTATGCAGTAGTATTGGCATATGCAGGAGTATTTGTCTGGCAATGCTGTAAATATCGGGTTTATGGCTGGCTGGTTATTTCACTGGTACTCTGGATAGTTCTGGCAGGAATGAGTAGTCTGGTATTACCAGGTATTGCTGGCTTATTTAAGCCATTAAATCTGTTTTTGATGCCAATGTACATCTTACTGGGTTCATGTTTTACCTTTTACCAGCGTGACCGGATGAAACAAAGCTTGTATTTAACTACGTTGCGATACAGTGGGTTGCTGCAATTTGTTACTTATATAATTTGTCTGGTTTTGGTTTTATACCTGGTGAAAAACACTATTTTGCTGATTCCGTTTCTGGCCAGTTTATTTCAGATGATTATCTGGCAGCCGATTTTCTGGATAGGTAGCCAGGGAATAATAATGCTTCTGTTATTTCTGCGCAGTACTGAAACTGAAAACCCTGTCTGGAGTGTACGAACTGTATTATTTTTCTGTTTATTTGAACAGTTATTGTATTTGATAATGAGTTTCAGGGGCAAAATGTAAAAAAGTTTAATCAGTACAGGTTGCTATAATAATTTTTATTATTAATGCTTAGTATTAAGCAACAAAAAAGCCAGACTTTCCAGTCTGGCTTTTTTGATTTTTTGTGCTTAGTGAGAAGCAGCAGAAGCTTCAGAAGCTACAGCAGGAGCAGAAACTTCAGATGCCTGAGCTGGAACCTGAGCTGGTTCAGAAGTCTGAATTGGTTCAGAAGTTGCAGGAGCAGAAACTTCAGATGCAGCAGAAGCTTCAGAAGAAGCTGGAGTTTGGTTGTCATTTTTACATGCAGCCAAGAACAAAGACATCAGGGCAGCAGCTACTAACAAAGATTTTTTCATGATTATGTACCTTAATCTGTATCAAAAAGTATTACTTTAGTGATGGAAATCCAGTTTTTGCGCACCATATCATTCGTCAATAAATAGCAATAGTGCGCATAACTTGTGCAAAGCGAATTATGCCCCGCCTTGCCAACTAATGCAATCAGCCAAGTGCGTATTTTCGTTAAATAAGCATTTTGATCAATTTTTCTGCATGGCTGCAAGCCCTGACTAATACCGCATTCACTTCATTGCAAGTCAACAATATACTGTAGTTATTTAAAGTATAAATTATTGATAAAACTTAATAAAAATAAATAATAGATAACGATAATGTTATAAAAAAGTACCTGCAGGGTTTAATTGTTGAGATTTGGAGAAGTTGCTTTTTTACAACAATTATATCTGTTTGTTGTATTATTCACTCACATTTATTATGTGCATGGTTAATGTAACTGATAATAATGTTAAGAAAAAGTATTATGAAAAATAGCTGTATCATTACGGATCATTTTAATATTAAAATAATAAGATTACTATTTATATTTATTTGATATAAATATAAATTATCTATATATTTTCAGTTTAATTTTTATATATCCAATTTAAAAGATAGCTAGTGAAAATATTTGATATCAGATACTTTTTTCAGATGCATGATTTAATTTTTACTGGCAAAATATGTATCAATTTTGGTATTTTTTATTAATTAATGTTAATTTAATATAATAATTTCTTGCGGTTAACAATTGCTTTAGTATAAAAACAGTCTCATATTAATCAGAATTTACTTTAAGCTCGGCAGTAAAGTTATTATTTTGAAGTTCTGGTTAATTTAAACTAATTGCTCTTATCGATTTTTTGTTCAAACAGTTCATTAATCCATATTGCATATTTTCTTTACCTGATTATTATGTTTATTAAATGGTATGTTAATTAGTGTAGTCGATGTTTGTAACGATTATTCGTTATAATGATTGATTTCAACTTTTCGGCATGTGTACTTTGGGCATGTCAGCCGTATGTTAGTTATCATAGTTTCAATGCAGGAAATCGACCATGACAGAATCCATAGAACGTGAAAGCATGCATTATGATGTTGTGATTGTTGGTGCTGGACCGTCTGGATTAGCTGCTTCCATACGATTAAAGCAACTTGCAGCTAAAGAGCAACGTGACATTAGTGTATGCATTGTCGATAAAGGTTCTGAAGTGGGGGCGCATATTCTTTCAGGAGCCGTCATTGATCCGCGTTCATTATCTGAACTGATTGAAAACTGGCAAGAAAAAGGCGCACCTTTAACCTGTGCAGTTAAAGAAGACCGGCTGCTGTTTCTGACTGAAAAAAAAGCTTATCGTTTACTTACTCCGTCCAGCTTTAATAATCATGGTAATTATATTATTAGTCTGGGGTTGTTTTGTCGCTGGCTGGCTCAGCAGGCTGAGGAAATGGGGGTAGAGATTTATCCTGGTTTTGCAGCTGCAGAAGTTCTTTATCATCCTGATGGTTCCGTACGCGGAATTGCTACCGGTGATATGGGACTGAATAAAGACGGACAACCGGGAAGTAATTATCAGCAGGGTATGGCGTTACTGGCAAAACAAACTATATTTGCTGAAGGATGTCGGGGTTCGCTTACCAAAACTTTAATTCGGCAGTTTCAGCTGGATAAAGATTGTCAGAATCAGACTTATGGAATTGGTATCAAAGAATTATGGTCTATTGTTCCGGGAAAATCCAAACCGGGTACAGTTATTCATTCAATTGGCTGGCCGCTTGACCGGAAAACTTATGGTGGTTCATTTCTTTATCACTTAAATGATAACAAAGTTGCTGTCGGGTTTGTGGTTGGACTGGATTATCAGAATCCGTATATGTCACCATTTTCTGAAATGCAGCGCTATAAAACCCATCCGGCTATCCGGGAGGTGCTTGAGGGTGGTACCCGTATTGCTTATGGGGCACGTGCATTAAGCGAAGGTGGATTGCAAAGTTTGCCTAAACTGACTTTTCCTGGTGGCGTGCTTGTCGGTGATACTGCCGGTTTTCTGAATGTTCCCCGAATCAAAGGCATTCATGCGGCAATGAAGTCAGGTATGCTGGCTGCAGAGGCTATTACAGAGGTATTAAAAGAGGAACATGTCAGTGATGAAAGTAATACTGAAGCAGTGAAATATAGTGAATTGTTTCGAAACAGCTGGCTGTATCATGAGTTACATAAAGTACGAAACATCCGGCCGTCATTTAAATGGGGGCTGTTTGGTGGTCTGGCCTATAGTGGACTTGAAGAGTATATTTTCAGAGGCAAGGCACCGTGGACGCTACGTCATCAAAGTCCGGATTATGCATCTTTACGCAAAGCGCAAGCATGCCGGCCTATTGATTATCCCAAAGCCGATGGTAAATTAACCTTTGATCGTACGAGTAGTGTTTATCTTGCCAGTATCAGCCATGATGAGAATCAGCCCGTACATTTAAAATTGAATAATCCTGAGCTGGCAATATCCGTTAATTATCGTGAATATGCCAGTCCGGAAACACGCTATTGTCCGGCTGGTGTTTATGAAATTGTAGATCAGGCCGGTGAACCGCATTTACAGATCAATGCGCAAAACTGCGTGCATTGCAAAACCTGTGATATTAAAGACCCTGAGCAGAATATTAACTGGGTTTGTCCTGAGGGTGGATGCGGGCCCAATTATGCAGAGATGTAAGAAAATAATAATTTATTTTATCTGAATCTATCTAATTAAACAGGCTGGCAATTATATTATTGCCAGCCTGTTTAGGTTTAATGTTCACGTTCGTGAAAAAAAGTATAAGTGGCATCGTGAAATAATTCTACTTGCGGATTTTCCTCATACTGTAATTCCGCAATTTCATTATCAAAAGCCGCGCGTATGGATTCAGTAGCCAACTCAGCTATGTCTGCAGGCAGCGCACGCAGCAGACCTTTAATTGCGGTGGCCAGCACCCGGTTTTGCATCATCAGAACCTCGTTGCTTTCTTCCAGAAACTCTATTCGCTGCTCAATGGTACTCATGTGTTATTCCTAATTTAATTGAACACTATGTAGTTTATTTTAGCATTTTAACCTATAAAAGTTGCTATAATTACTCAGATATGGCTTACATAAAAATATGCACAGCCAGTTAAAATATACCGGACTGATCAGAAGTGGGGGCATGGTGAAAAATCAGTATGAACAACAAAATCAATTTGTTTTTACTTTGAGTGATGATCTGCCTGAACAGCAATCTGTCGCTAATTCAACTGTCAGCCCTGCAAAAATGGCTACAGAGACTATGCCCGAATGGGAGCGAAGTCTTGAGCAGTTGCGCCAGCACAAAAAAAAGCAAGATAGCCGGTCAAACAGTCAGGAAGAAGTCATATCAGATGCACCGCCGTTATCTATACCTAAAACCAGAAGACGCTCGCATGATTTCAATGTGCCTCCGATAGTTACCAATACGATAAAAAATCGCAGCAGACAACCTGAGCCAGAGCCTAAAATGGTATCTACATCCCAGCCTGCTGAAGTTTTACTGGATCCAGTACAGCGTGAGCGGGTTTATCGGGCTTATCTGAAACAATGGCAGCAGCAAAGTACACTAGAAGCGCAAAAGCAGGAATCTGCATTAAATGATACAGCCTTGCTTATTCAAGAAGACTGGCTGGCCGCACAAAACTGTTTACAAAGCGCTCCTGTTGATGAAAATCTGCCCTCAAACTATACTATCCAGCTAAAAGGCAAACAGTCTACTGTTATACCAACAGATGTAAGCCGGCAAAATACAGAAGATGAGCTTTCTGCTACCAGCGATAATGGCCAGCCGATCATTCATGTACATATGCATGTCATAGAACCGCGTGGTACAGCTAACAGGGCAGTAACCTGTATTTCCGAGCAGGCTTTACTGCAACAGTTAACTGAAAAATTACGTCCGCATCTTACTGATGTATTAGCCGGTATGGTTCGTGTTGCAATACAAAAGCATACAGCTGGTTTAGTAACCACATTACAGCGTGAATTAATGGCCGAAGTACCCGGAGCAGTAGAGGATGTACTGCAGCATAATCTGACACAGGTTATGAATAATTTTAAGAAAAAACAGCGCTAAATCAGGTCTTGCTTTAATGTAATATTTATAGATAATGCAACTGAGTACACTAGCCATTCGAGTGTACTCAGTTTTATATGCTAGTTAGAAATCCAGAAAATTTAAATAGCTGCACCTACAAAAATATATATATAAATATTTATTACTGTTTTACTATATCAACTATTTTATTGCTCAAATAAACGCATTGCCAGCAAACCATGTGCCATGGTTGCGCCTGCTTTTACAGAAGCTGAAATTGAAATTAATTCTGCTAATTCTTCTTCACTTACTCCTGCTTGTTTTGCTCCTTTAATATGGACATCAATACAATATGAGCATTGTGTAGTGAGTGCTACGGCTAAAGCAATTAACTCTCTTGTTTTTATCGGAATATTTCCTTCTCTGCGTTTGATGGTTTTATGGTCAAAATCTATAAATGCCTGTGTTTCTTCGGGTGCATATTTTAATAATGCAGCCGTGTATTTAAAATCATTGCTTGATTGATATTGATTAGTCATTTTATCTCCCAGTTTAAATTTAAAACTAACATTCCTGATAAATTCTCTGCGAAAAGAACAAAGCTATTATGTTGTCTATAAATTATTGAATTTAAATTTTTATAAATTAATTTTTTCTTTTACCATTAATCTGGCACGGTGTAAGCGACTTTTAACTGTCTCAACTGTGATGCCAAGCTTTTCAGCAACTTCCGGCGTGGAGTACTCCTGAATATCTCGCAAAATCAACACCTGCCGGTAAATCAAAGGTAAAGAAATAATTGCATTAGTTAGATCTATTTTAAGATCGATATCTGCAGAAGATGCAGACAGCTTATCAATATCTGCCCGGGCTTCAATGTTTTTGGATTGTCTGACTTTAAATAAACGATAACATTCTCGTTCTATAATTCGAAATAACCAACTTGTAAAAGAAGAGATAGTTTTCAGCGTACCGATTTTTTTATGTAACTGCCATAATGTGAATTGCACAGCATCTTCAACATCTTCTGTTGTGGAACAAGTTTGTCTGGCAAATCTTCTGATGTCAGGTTGACATACTAACAATAACTGATTAAGTGTATGTGTATCACCCAGACAGGCACATTTAATGAGTTGCTCTCTGTTTTGTTTCATTTTTTATCCACTGTATCCTGCTTAAAATTAATGCTGAATAAGCCTGAATAAATATCTATTTTTATCAACATATCTGTATAGAGTGCTAAATATACAGAATGGATTCAAAAATTTTGATTAAATTTTTAGAACGAAGTTTATTATTCAGACTGAATTGGAAAAATCTAATATTGAATGAACATTGATTATTAAAATTTTTTTATAAATATCTGATTAAAAATAAATCTGAGAGAAGATAATTGATTATGTGGTTTGACCGAAATGCGGCTAATATCAATTTTTAAATATTCTATTAATTTATTGAGATAAAAAAATTAATCTCGAAGAAGAAAATAAAATATAAATTATTTTAGATAAAATCTGAATATTTTTAATATTCAATTCAATTATTAAAAGCCCGATTAAAAATTTCAGGTATAAAGCGCAGAAATAACTTGGGGCTCAATTAAACAGATATTATATTTATGGTCAAAACTATTATATTAACAAATAAATAAAATTGGATAGCAATGGTGAGTATAGAGCGATTATGCTATACTGCGTGCCATTCAGAGTATTCTTAATCGGAAGCCAGTATAGCTCAGTTGGTAGAGCAGCGCACTCGTAACGCGAAGGTCGTAGGTTCGATTCCTATTACTGGCACCATAAGATAAAATTAAATCAATTAGTTACAAATATTTCGTCCCTAATCCGTGACTATTAGTCTATTCACAGCAGCTACTTTTAAACCTAATTGTTCAGCTTATAGTATATCTATATTTTTGATTTATGCCATTGTATCAAAATCAAGTAAATACGATATTTGCAGCATTATTGAGTGATTTGATGCAAATAGATTAAGTGCCAGCAAATCTTATTTCTGGCACTATGATGCAGATATTATAAAAAACAAATAGCAAGCTTTATTAGAAATAAAACCTAAACTCGAAGGTAATCTATTCCGTTTTATTCAAACGTGCATAGCGTTGCGCCAGTACTGCACAGATCATTAGTTGTAACTGATGAAAAATCATCAGTGGTAATAACATAATGCCTACTATGCTGGCAGGAAAGAGTACATTGGCCATGGGTACGCCATTTGCCAGACTTTTCTTAGAGCCACAAAATACAATAGTAATTTCATCAGCACGGTTAAAGCCCAATGAACGGGCAACCAGTGTATTAATGCTGATAACCAGAAACAGAATCAACAGACTCAGAATCACAATCATACCAATTGAGCCTAGATTAACTTTGTGCCATAGTCCTTCAACAACAGCATCACTGAATGCTACATAAACGACTAAAAGAATCGAACCGCGATCAGTCCGGTTTATCCATACTTTATGTTTATGAATCCAATTTGCAATTAATGGTCTGGCCAGATGGCCTAAAACGAACGGCAGCATTAGCTGTAATAAAATCGATTCGATAGCAGCTGTTGTGTCCACGCTGTTGCCACTGGTGGGCATCATTAGACCAACCAGTACAGGTGACAGGAAAACGCCCAGAATACTGGAAGCAGATGCACTGCATACTGCTGCTGCAACATTTCCGCCGGCAACAGAAGTAAAAGCAATTGCGGACTGTACTGTAGCCGGTAATGCGCACAAATACAGAAAGCCCAGATACAGTTCGGGAGAGAGCCAATGGGGAACCAGTATACGCAAACCTAAACCGATTAGCGGAAATAAGATAAATGTGCTGCAAAATACAACTAAATGTAATCGCCAGTGTCTGATACCTTCTGTAATTGCCTGCCGTGACAGCTTTGCGCCATGCATAAAAAATAGTAATGCAATGGCAACTGTGGTCAGATAACTAAAAAATGTTTTTGTGCTGCCTTGACAAGGCAAAACAGTAGCTGTACCTACAACCGTTAACATTGCCAGCAAAAAGGGATCTATATAAAATTTTTTAAGCAGGTTATTCATTGGCAACAACCAGTTTGTGCTGAGTTTGTGACAAAAGTCATCATTTTAGCTTAAATGGTTGAATAAAAAACAGCCGGTGATTAAGTTAAAAAATTTAATTTGATTTTAAAATTACTTTTTAAATTTAAGAAATCTGGAAAAAAGTATTAAACGAAATTTAATAACGACTATTTGTAGTGTCATTCAAAACAGAGTTAAATTTATTCTATAAAATCCGGGAAAATTTACTTTAGACAATCGCTTTAATCATAATAAAACCGGATAAACATACTTATCCGGTTTTATTATGATAACTGTTAATTTAAAAAAATGAGTTAAGTCCCAAAAATATCAATACAGATAAAACTGCAGCAGAGGGCAGGGTAATCACCCAGGCCAGTGCAATTGGTTTCATCAATTTCCAGTTGGCATTACGATTAACCAGTCCGATACCCAGAACGGCACCAACCAAAATATGTGTACTGGATACCGGTAGCCCCATCAGTGTCGCCAGCATTACAATAGCTGCAGAGGAAAGCTCTGCTGTAAAGCCGGATGCTGGATGCATTTTGGCCAGATTTGTACCAACAGTCTGGATGACTTCTTTGCCGATAAACCATAAACCAACAATCAGTGCCACACCAAATGTTATCATCACTGGAGCCGGAATCATGGCATTGGCATCTATACCAATATCACCGGTACGGATAATATCCATAATGGCGGCAAACGGGCCAACCGCATTGGAAATATCATTAGCGCCGTGACTAAAAGCAAAGCCGGCAGCCGTAAATACCTGCATCCAGCTGAACATCAGAAAAGTTGATTTGCTTAAATCTTTGCGCCTTAAGGTTTTGGCGTAAATGAATGTGGCCATCCAGATTAGTGCGCCGATCATGATGATTAACAGGAAATTGGTAATCACAGATAAACCAAGATGCAGATTAGTCAGCCCTTTAAATAACATCATAGCGGTAATCATCATGCCGCCACAGGCCGAAATTAAAGGTACCCAGCTATGCAGTGCTTTAAATGCGTCGATGTTGTTTTTACGGCTTTCGATATTTGCCAGGCCTTTATAGTAATCTGATTCTAGCTCTTCGACACCATAATCAGGATCACTGTAATTTTCGGCATCACGGGCTATAGCAGAGGAAATGCGAATTTTCTCGGTTTCGCTTAGCTTTTCAAACCAGATTTTGTGTTTTTCTTTATATGCTTTTTTTTCCTGCTTAATTTCTTTCAGTGCTATAACCATCCGGTCGTTGTAGTCCAGTACATGCTTTTTTATCTGGCTGAACAGGATATAAGAAAACGCACCTCCTAAAACAGGTGAGATAACCCAGGACAGACCAATTTCTGCCATTTTGTTCCATTGGATTAAATCTAAAGCGCTGCCATTACCCGTTATCAGATATCCTAGACATAATCCGCCACCTACCAGTCCGCCTATCAGAGAGTGCGTCGTTGAAACCGGTAAACCTTTTTTGGAGGCAATTAACAGCCAGATTGCCGCAGCCAGTAATGCTGCCAGCATGACATTAATACATTGTGAAGGTGTTAAATGCATGGCACCAAGGTCTATAATACCGTGACGAATTGTTTTTGTTACTTCGCCACCGGCAATGACTGCACCAGAAACCTCAAAAACAGCCGCTATACCCAATGCTTGCGGTATTGTAAGGGTTCCGGCACCTACACTGGTACCAAAGGAGTTGGCAACGTCATTGCCACCAATGTTAAATGCCATGAAGGCACCAAACAAAGTGGCAATAACAAATAATAATGGAGAATGATGGTTGGTATACCCAAGCCCCCAATAAATAAAGTATGCAATTGTGCCGAATAATAATGCAGCAAAAGTATAATTAACCTGAGTGATCAGGGGAGAGCGAACAGAGGATGTGTCTGAGGCCATAATATATTTTTAAAAGTGGAAAATTCAGTACAGACACTTGCAAACGTTATTGTGTGTATGCAGTGCTGCGTGAAAAAACTATCATTATAAAGATTTTTATTTCAAAAGGAATATTTTATGTATGCAAAATCGTTTTTACCTATAGTTGCTCCGCTGAAATTCTATACTGTTGTTCCTACTGCGGATTGGGTGGCGCGGATGGTCGATGCAGGAGTCAATACTGTACAGCTGCGTAATAAAACTCAGATTGGTTCAGCATTGTACCGTGAAATTCAACGCAGTGTCGCTTATGCAAAAGATACGCATACGCAACTATTTATCAATGATTTCTGGTGGGAAGCTGTAGATTGCGGTGCGTACGGGGTGCATCTTGGACAGGAAGATTTGGACAGTGCTGATTTAGTAATGATTCAGAATTCAGGCTTAAGGCTGGGGGTAAGTACACATTCATCAGCAGAGCTGAGTAAAGCATTAGCAGTAAAGCCAAGCTATGTAGCCTGCGGGGCAATTTTTCCTACTACAACCAAAACTATGCCTACTGAACCTCAGGGACTGGACAAATTAAAGCAATACGTTATTCAAGCCGGAAATACACCTACAGTTGCTATTGGTGGAATTGATTTAAATAATGCACGCGATGTACTGGCTACCGGTGTAAGCTCTCTCGCTGTAGTTCGTGCTGTTACTGAATCATCTGATCCTGAAAAAGTAGTAAAAGCCTTTCAGGCGCTTTGGGATAAATAAAGATTTACCAGTCGGTCTGTAAACTAAAGTAGTTTTATCTGGGTGAGCAGGGATTAGTTAGAGCACAGATAATCGCTGTATTAGGTCTGTTTGTAGAGGTAATGCCTGATGTCAGTAAAGTATTAACTGCCGAAATTGCTAACAAGCAGAGGATATAGGCTATACTCGCAGCACTTTTATCTGATTGACTGATAATCGATTGCTGCCAAAAATTATGTCAAAAATTTTTCTTTCTGAACCAAAAACTTCTAAACCGGCAATTGGTGTTTTATTGCTGAATCTTGGTACACCTGCTGCACCAGAACCTCAGGCTGTACGCCCGTATTTACGCGAATTTTTATCCGACCAGCGTGTAGTCGAATTACCGCGTTTTTTATGGCAGTTAATATTACGCGGGATTATTTTGCCTGTTCGCGGACGTAAAAGTGCCCACGCGTACAGCACCATCTGGCAGGAAGCCGGTTCCCCTTTATTGACTGGAACACAACTACTTAGCGCTTCTTTAGCCAGTACTATGCCAGACGGTGTTATTACTCGTTTTGCTATGACCTACGGACAGCCCAGCGTAATTGATGTTATGCAAGAAATGAAGCAGCTTGGCGTGCAGAATTTACTGGTGTTGCCGTTGTATCCGCAATATGCGGGTTCCAGTAGTGGTGCTGCACTGGATCAGGTTTGGCGGGTAATGCTTAAGCAACGTGTACAAATGGCAGTACGAAGTATCACCGGCTTTTATGCAGATAACAATTATATAAAAACACTGGCCAGACATATTCAGACATACTGGCAAAAGCATGGCAGAGGACAGTGTTTATTAATAAGCTTTCATGGTATACCAGAGGCTCAGCATCAGGCTGGCGATAGTTATGTTGAGCATTGTAAAACCACGACCCGTTTACTTACTGAAGAGCTTGGGCTGCAATCAGATGAATACCGGCTGGCATTTCAGAGCCGTTTTGGCTATGCGCCCTGGGTCGGACCAAGTACTCAGGATTTGCTTATCCAGCTTCCTCAGGCCGGAATCAGCAGACTTGATGTCGTATGTCCGGGTTTTGTTACCGATTGTCTGGAAACACTTGAAGAAATCAATATTCGCGGTAAAGCAGACTTTCTGGCGCATGGCGGAAAACAGTTTCAGTATATTCCCTGTATGAATAGTGAGCATGAATGGGTTGAAATACTGGCTGCGCTTGTGAAGCAGCATTTACAAGGCTGGCTGTAAATTACACAAATATAGAAACGGATAATAAAAAAGCCATAGTGTAGTATCACTATGGCTTTTTCAGCAGCTTATTTAATTGGCCTCTGCCTGGGGAATAATGCGTGCAATCAGTGCATTATCTTTGCCAAGCATCTGTGGAATTTTTACTTCAATTCCGTTTCCGGAAGCCACTTCTACCGGATAGCCCTTACGTGTCATTGCTTCAAGGCGGATAATCTGATTACCGCCCGGATGAATAATTTCCAGCTGGTCACCAAGGCTGAATTTATTTTTTACCTCAATGGTTGCCCATCCTTCAGAATCAACAGCTGTAACTTTGCCTACATACTGACTTTGTTTTGATAAAGAATGTCCGGAAAGGTAATTCTGGTACTCTTGTGTCTGATGCCGTTCCAGAAAACCAGTGGTATAACCCCGGTTGGCCAATCCTTCGAGTTCTGCCAGTAGGCTATAATCAAAAGGTTTACCTGCAACTGCATCATCAATAGCACGTCGGTATACCTGTGCTGCCCGCGCTACATAATAGACTGATTTAGTCCGTCCTTCTACTTTTAAAGAATCTACACCGATTTCTGCCAGTTTGGCGACTTGTTCTACCGCGCGTAAGTCTTTGGAATTCATGATATAGGTGCCATGCTCATCTTCCATTATAGGCATCATATCACCAGGCCGGTTTGCTTCTTCAATCAGATAGACTTTATTTGCCAGCGGGTGACGTTGCTGGTCATTTAAGCCATATAATGCATTATCAGCCAGACTTTTCGCCTGATTAAAGTTAAAATCGGGTAATAATTGAGCATCGCCGCTGTCGCTATCAGCCGTATTGTGTACTTTATAATCCCAGCGGCAAGCATTAGTACAAGTACCCTGATTAGGATCACGATGATTAAAATAACCGGAAAGGAGGCAGCGACCTGAATAGGCAATACACAAAGCTCCGTGAACGAATACTTCCAGCTCAATATCCGGGCATTGCTGCCTGATTTCGGCAATTTCATTAATACTGAGTTCGCGTGACAGAATAATACGTTCTATGCCGATGCTCTGCCAGAACTGTACCCCCCATGCATTGGTGGTATTAGCCTGGACGGATAAATGAATCGGTATTTCCGGCCATTTTTCACGCACTTTCATAATAAGACCCGGATCTGCCATAATCAGCGCGTCTGGCTGCATAGCAATAATCGGTTCCATATCGGCCAGATAAGTTTTCAATTTTGCGTTATGTGGCAAAATATTACTGGCCAGAAAAAATTTTTTTCCGCGTGCATGTGCTTCAGTAATACCCTGTTCCAGTACTGGCAGATGTGCAAATTCATTATTACGTGCGCGCAGAGAATAACGCGGTGTGCCGGCATAAACAGCATCTGCGCCATAATCAAAGGCTGTGCGCATCCGCTCCAGTCCACCAGCGGGCAATAATAATTCTGGTGCTTTCATGGGTATTTAAACTTTCCTGATTATTTCGAACACATTCAGGCAGCCGGCTTTGAAATAGCCGGCTGCCTGAAAAATATAGTCTATATTGTTAATAGAATTATCCGCTTTTTCCTGTATATGGTCAATTGCATGCCATAACCGGCTATAATTGAAAAATCTACATCTGACATAAAACGGCTATGTCTAATAATCGCATCAATCATCAACCTGCTTTCTTGCTTACCTCCCGTCCATGGAGTGAAAGCAGTCTGCAAATTGAAGTATTTTCCCGGGATTATGGCAGAGTAGTGATGCTGGCGCGCAGTGCGAGGCGCCGGCAAAGTGAATTGCGAGGTGTACTTGTTCCTTTTGTGCCGCTACAGCTATCCTGGTATGGGAATAATGAACTGAAAACTCTGCACCGGGCAGAATGGATAGGCGGCTGGCCTCAGCCTCAGAATCAGGCGTTATTCAGTGCCATGTATGTAAATGAGCTGGTACTAAAACTAACAGCCCGGGAGGATCCATTACCTGATATTCACGCGGCACTACATACCGTACTACCACATATTTCAAACGGCGAACACTTATCTGCACTGCGTTATTTTGAGTGGTCATTACTGCGTGCTTTAGGTATTGCTCCTGATATTAGTCAGGATAGTCAGGGGAAGGAGATTATTAATCATGAACGCTACTGGCTGCGCGCCGAACATGCTCCTGTTTTATTGATGCAGGCACAGATGTTAGCGCAGGAAAATGGTATTGTTGTTCACGGACACACTCTGAATGCATTAAATAACCGCTCACTAGCTGAACAGCCTGAATGGCATACCGAGGCCATACGGCTGACACGTATGCTTCTGGACTTTCGTCTGCCTGGAGGTATTCTTAGCCGGCGAGTATTAAAACAATTGCAGCAATATACTGGATAAAATGCAGGTTATAGATGGTTTTGATTTGATCCGCTTATTTCAGATGTGTGGAAATTATAAATTTTTACAAGGGTTTTTGTTATGTTGACAAAAGGGTGGATTTAAAGTTTGAAATAAAAACAACACTAATTAACTGCAAAGCCCGTGTATTATTTTCAAATTATATTAAATCATTTATACTAAATTTAGCTAAATGTTTACATTTATTTGGTTTACTAAAGCTATTTGAGCTTTGGGCATATTGTTTCAATGTCAAGTGGTAACACTACCACTGACAGCAGGGTGAGGGTGATGAAATTCATCGCTTTATCCTGTGTGAACAATATCATAAGGTATATTTCACATAACGTGTGGCTTTTTTATAAATTGCATTCGTGCAATTTCAATGTGGTGGTGGGCAGTATCGATGGGCCACTCTTAGCCCCCATCCCTTGATTTTGAATTTCATTCTGCAGTTTATGTATACCTAAAATGCCAAAAAAACATAATCCATATAATAAAACATTTTTTTCATGGTTTAAAGACAGGTCGTATTTACATTTTGATAAACCTTTAACTAAACCCGTATTGCGAAGAAAAAAAGATGTTTATCAGTTGCAAGAAGGTGTATTAAAAAAGAATAAAAGTATACTTAAAAAAATTTTTAATTCTTATATTGGTGCAGATATATCCACTAGTCAGAATAATTATTCAAAAAAAGTTGCAAAGCATCAATTTCTTCCGTTTATTCAATACGAAACTAAAGTTCGGAAAGCATATTCACTACCTGAGAATAAGTCCGTTATTTGTCGTAAAGACAAAATCAGATATATTGCATACGCATCGCATTTAGATAGTTTTAACTATTCTTATTATGCTGATTTATTGAATAAAAAGTACGAAGATTTCCTCGAAAAAAATAAATTGTCCGAAAACGTATTAGCTTTCAGAAAAATAGAAATAGCTGGTAGTGCAGGTGGTAAATCCAATATTAATTTTGCAAAAGAGGCTTTTGATGTAATTAAGAGCTTTAAAAATTGCTCTTGTTTATGTTTTGATATTAAATGATTTTTTGATAATTTAGATCATGCCAAGCTTAAACGGGCCTGGCAAAAGCTTTTGGGCGGGGAAAATTTACCAGATGACCACTATGCTATTTTTAAAAGTATTACACGTTATTCTTATGTAAAGCTGGATGATGCTTTATCTAATTTAAATATTTCTAAAACTATGTTCAGGAAAAAGAAACGAAAGGTTGAGGGTAAATATACTGATTCCAGATTATTGTCACTTTGTTCAAATATGGCAGAATTCAGAGAAAAAATTGTCAAAAATAATGCAATAAGGGTTAATTATCATAAAGGAATTCCTCAAGGTTCCCCGATAAGCGGAATTGTATCTAATCTTTATATGAGTGATTTCGATCTAGCATGTAAAAATTTTTTGAATGAGAAAGCTAAATATTTTCGATATTGTGATGATATATTAATTATAGCTCCCGAAGATAATTTAGAACTGGTAGAAAATATTGCTAATTTTGTAAAAGAAAAGATTTGGGAACTTAAACTGGAAATTCAGGATAGTAAAACCGAAAAATTGATTTTTAATACTTGTGCAGACGGAACGCTTAAAATTCAGTCTGTTGATAATAGCGGAAAAGGATATCTGCAATATTTAGGATTTATTTTTGATGGACAAAAAACACTAATTCGTCCAAGCTCTATATCAAGATATTATAAAAAACTAAGGAAATCTCGTCGATTAGCTGAAAAATCACAATTAAAAAATAAATCAACGATTTTATTCAGAAAAAAACTATACGAGCGGTATTCACATTTAGGTAAGAAAAATTTTATTTCATATACTTATCGTGCTTCAGAAATAATGGATGAAGCCAGAATTAAAAAGCAGGTGAGAAGACATTTCAAGTATATAAGTAATAAAACCGATATAGAAAAAACTAATATAATAAAAACAAATGATTAAATAAAATGGGTGGATGATATTTTTGATTAAGTAATCAATTGGCAAAAAATTAGAGATAGATCACTGTATTTTTCATGCAAATAAAAAATGCTTAGAAATTTTTCTAAGCCTTGATTTCATTGGTCGGAGTGAAAGGATTCGAACCTTCGACCCCTTGCACCCCATGCAAGTGCGCTACCAGACTGCGCCACACTCCGACTTTGTAAAGGAAGCGATTATAAAAGTAATCGTATTACTTAGCAAGTACACTATTCAGGTTATCTACTACTTTTTCAATTTGCTGACGGGTTTCCAGTGCATTAATGACAGGGTTACCATCAGCATCTACCTGATTACGTGTAAATGGGTCTATATATGGTGTAAAGCTGTCGCGCAATTGTCTGACTTTAATCACATCAGCACGGGTATAGTGCTTACCGCCATAGCCTACAATAATGCCATGTGTCTGTTGCCAGACAGGGAATTGCTCGGCACTGATGTCTGCAAGGCGGCATAGCTCTTCGAGGGTAAAATACCGCTGTGCTGGTATGGGTAACAACTACTTAGGCTTGTTTTCCATTATAGTGATCAACCATACCTTTTAATTTTTGTGATGCGTGGAAAGTAACAACGCGTCTGGCAGAAATAGGTACTTCTTCCCCAGTTTTTGGATTACGTCCCGGGCGTTGCGGTTTATCACGCAACTGGAAATTACCAAAGCCGGAAATTTTAATTTGTTCGCCCTTTTCAAGAGTACTGCGAATTTCTTCAAAGAATAGTTCAACAATTTCTTTGGCATCATGTTTGCTCATGCCGGCAACTTTTTCAACCAGGATATCAGCAAGTTCAGCTTTTGTCAGCGTCATATCAGAATTTCTTTCATTAAAGAGGGCGTTATTATCCCTAAATTAGTTTTTGTTTTCAAGTATGTAAATTTTTTAGCCAGGCAAATTGCCTAGTTTGAATTTTTTAAGTACGTAATTGTGCACCAATTGTGGCTGCTGTATCAATGAGTTTTGTCATTATTTCTTCAACTTCTTCATCAGTTAAGGTTTGTTCTGTACTTTGTAAAATAATTTTGACTGCCAGACTTTTCGTATTTTCCCCCATACCTTTACCGCGATAAACATCAAAAACAGATATTTCCTGAATGGCTGGATGTTTCACAGTAGACAGCACATTGATCAGCTCTTCAGCAGTAGTTTGTTCGGAGATGATAAAGGCCAGATCACGCCGTACTGGTTGGAATTTAGATACTGGCTGATAAGTAATCCTGGCTTGTGCCAGAACAGCACTTAAATCAAGCTCAAATAAAATAGGCGACAAGGGCAGGTCGTATTTTTGTGTCCAGCGCGGATGCAATTCACCAATAACACCAACTACTTTATTATCAATGATAATCTCAGCAGTTCTGCCCGGATGAAGTGCAGGGTGCTGTGCTGCACGATAATTTACTTTATGCGCACTTAACAGGCCTGCAACATCATTTTTGACATCATAGAAATCGGTGTTGCGAGTGGGTACTGCCCATTGCTCAGGATACACAGAACCATAAGCCAGACCGGCAATTTTTGTGGTTTGTGTATATTGCTGGTTTTGTTTTTGAAATACACGGGCTACTTCAAATAATCTTACTCTATTTTGTTTACGGTTCAGATTATTATGTAATATTTCAATCAGACCGCCAAACAAGGTAGATCGCATAACGCTGAGCTGACTGGCTATCGGATTTTGTAAACGAATCGGATCAGTATTACCGGCCAAATCGCGTTCCCATGCTTCTTCTACAAATGCGTAGCTGACTACTTCCTGATAGCCGCTATTAGCCAGTTGATGGTAAACACTAAACAGTGGCTTTTGTGTTTCCGGCAAAGCTACCATGTTCAATTTGCCATTGGTATGATCATTGGGAATATTTTCATAACCATACACACGGCCAATTTCTTCTATCAGGTCGGCTTCGATTTCAATATCAAAACGGAAGCTGGGTGAGGTAACGATAAAGCCATCTTCACAAGCTTGCGGCTCCAGTCCTAAATGCTGCAAGATGATGGCAATTCTGGCTGAATCAATGGCAACGCCTAATACTTTTGCTACTCTTGCTGTACGTACTTTTACCTGTTTAACTGCAGGCAGATTACCGGTTGCTTCTGTAATTGCACCAATTTCACCACCACAGATTTCTTTTATCAGCGTAGTTGCCCGTTCAATAGCTTGTTGTTGTAAATTAAAGTCTACTCCGCGTTCAAAACGGAATGATGAATCTGAACCGAATCCATACTGCCGTGCTTTTCCGGCAATGATATCCGGGGTAAACCATGCGCTTTCAATCGCAACATTACGCGTGCTGCCTGTTACTGAGCTGTCAACACCACCCATTAATCCGGCAATACTCAGAACTTGTTTTTCATCAGCTACTACCAGTGTGTTACTGCTTAGGGTTACGGTTTTATCATTGAGGCATTCCAGTGTTTCACCTTCATGGGCACGCCGCACGATCAGTTTGCCGGAGATTTTATCTTCGTCAAACATATGCATTGGCTGGCCCAGCTCAAGCATGACATAGTTACCTATATCAACCAGAGGATTAATGCTACGCAGGCCACTGCGTTCGAGCCGCTGTTTTAACCATGCAGGTGTTACAGCATTAAT
This sequence comes from Snodgrassella sp. M0110, assembly GCF_016101465.1. Taxonomy (NCBI): domain Bacteria; kingdom Pseudomonadati; phylum Pseudomonadota; class Betaproteobacteria; order Neisseriales; family Neisseriaceae; genus Snodgrassella; species Snodgrassella sp. M0110. The sequence continues at coordinate 576,663 of NZ_JACFQM010000001.1, forward strand.
ATTAATTCCGCGAATTATCCGGCTAATAAAGCGGCCACAGTCTTCTGGTGCTTCGATGATGACAGGCTGGCTGGCATCCAGTGTTGATGGATTAGTAACAATCTCTATTGGATTTTGTGGTTTCTGGGTTAAAGCACCTACCTCACGTGCTATGCCTTTTATACTCAGGCAGTCTGCTCTGTTAGGTGTGATTTTTAAGGTTTGCAGAGCATCATCCAGATTGAGATAATCGCGGATATTATTGCCGACTGGTGCATCGGCAGGTAGAATCAGTAAGCCGTTTACTTCATCTTGTAAACTTAATTCTTTGGCAGAACACAGCATTCCATTAGAGACTTGTCCGCGCATTTTTGTTGGTTTGATTTTGAAATCACCCGGTAAGACAGCACCAGCTAATGCACAAGGTACTTTGATTCCCGGTTGTACATTAGGAGCACCGCAAACGATTTGTATCAGTTCTCCTGTACCGGCATCAACCTGTGTAATATTGAGACGGTCTGCATCCGGATGTTTGATTACAGATTTAACTTCGGCGATGACCACCCCATGAAATGGAGGGGCAGCCAGGGTGGTTTCTTCTACTTCCAGTCCGGCCATGGTTAATAAATGTGCCAGCTCTTGTGCAGATAATTCAGGGTTAATCCATGAATATAACCAATTTTGAGAAAATTGCATGATGCTTCCAGTATATATTCTGTTTCGGTTTAATCCAAAAGTTCGGAGGCTGATTCAGGCATGCTCAGTGACACGATTATAAAGCCTTACAAACGCTTTTTTTACTTTTGGAATTAATATCTTTAATTAATGAAATTAGTTCAGGTTACTTAATTGGACTAAATAATTTTCTGGCAGTTTCCGGTCGGTTAAATCTGAGAAATTCATTTTTAATGCGCTATCCGGTGTTCTGTACAATCAGTAATTGATAACTGGCTGAATGTAAAATCTAACTATTTAATCGCTATATTTACGGGATTTAGTCCGCTCAGTATTACCTGTCAGTTACATGATCAGTAATCTTAATCCTGAAATTGTTTAAGAAAATTCAGGTCATTATCAAAAAACAGGCGTAAATCATTAATGCCATAGCGAAGCATGGCAAAGCGATCCAGACCGATGCCAAAGGCAAAACCTGTATATTTTTCTGCATCTATATTGACATTTTTTAATACATTGGGGTGTACCATGCCGCAGCCGCCTACTTCCAGCCAGCCGCGTTCACCCATGATGTCAATTTCTGCTGAAGGTTCTGTAAACGGAAAGAAGGAAGGGCGAAACCGTACCTGTAAATCATCGCGTTCAAAGAAACGGCGGATAAAGTCTGTAAAGACTGCTTTCAGATCGGCCATAGTAACGCCTTCTTCTATCCATAATCCTTCAGCCTGATGGAACATGGGAGAATGTGTTGCATCTGAATCGACGCGGTATACACGTCCGGGAGCAATAATGCGAATCGGAGGCTCTTTTTTATCCAGCATGTAACGAATCTGGATAGGAGATGTATGGGTGCGCAGTACGTTACCATTTTCTACATAAAAAGTATCCTGCATAGCACGGGCCGGATGATTTGGCGGAATATTTAAAGCCTGAAAGTTATGAAAATCATCTTCTATTTCCGGTCCGTCTGCTACAGTAAAACCCATGCTATGAAACAGTTCTACTATACGTTGCAAAGTAAGAGTAACCGGATGCAATCCCCCGAGATTTTGTCCGCGTCCGGGCAGGGTGACATCCAGCGCCTCTGCCGCCAGTTGCTGCTGAAGTTTTGCTTCATTTAATGCATCACGTTGTCGGTTGTATGCTTCCTGAAATTGGTTTTTACACTCATTGATATGTGCGCCAGTTGTTTTGCGTTCTTCTGGCGACATTTTACCCAATGTTTTTAATAAAGCATTCAGTTCACCTGTTTTACCGAGATAGCGGGCTTTTACTAATTCTAATGCAGGTAAATCAATGGCTGAATTAACAGCAGCGATGCCTTCGGCAACGATGCGGTTGGCATTTTCCATAACAAGATTCTTTACTTAAAATATAATGAAAAAATGTTTTGATGCTCTTTAGTTTTGCTGAATATGGCAGCTGTATTTTATCGATTACCGTATATCAGATCTTAAATGAGCTATATAACAATTTATAATAAAATATGTACTAAAAGATTATTTTAGCGCGAAATTCATCTGTTCAACAATGCTAAATATTGATGGAACAATAATGGAAATTTTTTACTAAAGCAGAAATACAAAAAAAGGAAACCGAAGTTTCCTTTTTGCTAAGCTTTTTGTCTGTTAAGCCAAAGCAGCTTTTGCCTGTGCTGCCAATTGAGCAAATGCAGCCTGATCGAACACAGCCAGATCAGCCAGTACTTTGCGATCAATAACAATGGCAGCTTTTTTCAGGCCATTCATGAATTTGCTGTAAGACAAACCATTCTGACGGGCTGCTGCATTAATACGAACGATCCACAACTGACGGAACTGACGTTTACGCTGACGACGGTCACGGTAAGCATACTGACCGGCTTTCATTACTGCCTGTTTGGCAATACGATAGACGTTTTTACGACGACCACGATAGCCTTTGGCTAACGCTAAAACTTTTTTATGACGTGCACGAGCGGTAACACCACGTTTTACGCGAGGCATAGTTTAAACTCCTTAAGCGTAGGGTAACATTTTATGAACAGAAGCCATATCGCGTTCATTCACCATAGAGGTGCCACGCAATTGACGTTTGTTTTTGGTGGTTTTTTTCGTCAGAATGTGACGTTTGAACGCATGAGCGCGTTTTACACCACCGTTACCCAATACTTTAAAGCGTTTTTTCGCGCTTGATTTGGATTTCATTTTCGGCATGGGAAAACTCCATTGTTGTTTGATCAGGCGAGGGGTGGCTGAATTCAGCACTTTAACCCGCACACCACGGTTTTTGCCGCTTAAAATTTGATTCATGCACAGCGGCGATGCACAAGAAGCGGATTATAATATACCTGTACTGCTAAGACAATATAGCGATAATAACTTATGACCAGATATGCTCGGATTTGTTAAGTTATTATTTGTGTTTTTAATAAAATGAAAAGTCTCATTTTACTGAGATAAAATGAGACTTTTTTAAGACAGGCTGAAATTCCGGTTAATGATTATTTTTTCTTCGCTGCAATAATCATTACCATCTGGCGACCTTCCATTTTTGGAAACTGCTCAACGGTACCAATTTCGATTAAATCAGCCTGAATACGCTTGAGTAGTTCTGCGCCCAGATGCTGATGTGCCATTTCGCGTCCGCGGAAACGTAAGGTAACTTTTACTTTATCGCCGTCAGTCAAAAAGCGAACAATGTTACGCAATTTAATCTGATAGTCACCTTCATCGGTACCAGGCCGGAATTTAATTTCCTTAACCTGTACCTGTTTCTGCTTTTTGCGTTGCTCGTCGCGTTTTTTGGATTGCTCGTATTTGAATTTACCGAAATCCATTAATTTGCAGACGGGCGGTTTGGCGGTGGGGGCAATTTCCACTAGATCCACATCGTGCTCTTCGGCCAGTTTCAGGGCTTGCTGAGTCGATACTACACCCAACTGTTCTCCAGTTGGACCAATCAAACGCACTTCTTTAATGGTGATTTCACCGTTGATGCGTGCTTCGCGTTCTTGAGCGATGGTCGTACTCCTTATTCACGGTTTAATGAAGAGACAAGGCTTCTTGTTTCAGCCGGCTAATGAATGTTTCAATATCCATCTGACCCAGATCTTCCCCGCCGCGTTTGCGAACGGCAACCTTGTTGTCCTGTTTTTCTTTCTCGCCTATAACCAGTTGATAGGGTAGGCGTTGCGTACTGTTATCTCGGATTTTGTATCCAATTTTCTCATTACGCAAGTCTAAATGCACGCGGAATCCTTCTGCGGTTAATCGCGTGGCAAGTTGCTGACAATATTCGGTTTGTGCTTCAGTAATATTCATGATTACCATTTGTACAGGTGCCAGCCACAGTGGAAATGCACCTGCATGATGTTCAATCAGGATGCCGATAAAGCGTTCCAGTGAACCCAGAATGGCGCGATGCAGCATTACCGGACGGGCTCGTCCGTTTTCTTCTGTTACATATTCTGCACCCAGACGCTCCGGAAGAACGAAATCCAGCTGAATGGTACCGCATTGCCATGAGCGGCCTAATGCATCCTTAATATGGTACTCTACTTTAGGTCCGTAGAAAGCGCCTTCTCCAGGCAGCTCTTCCCAGGTTACACCACAGGCTGTCAGTGCATCACGCAGTCCTTGTTCAGCTTTATCCCAGATGACGTCAGAGCCTGCGCGCTTTTCCGGACGCAAGGATAATTTAACCGCTACATCATTGAATTCGAACTGACGGTAAATACGCATTACCAGCTCATTGAATGCTTTTGCTTCACTGACAATCTGATCTTCGGTACAGAATATATGCGCATCATCCTGAGTAAAACCACGTACGCGCATCAGACCATGCAGGGCACCGGAAGGTTCATTACGATGACAAGAGCCAAACTCGGCCAGACGCAGCGGTAAATCACGATATGAGCGCAGCCCCTGATTAAAAATCTGGATGTGACCAGGGCAGTTCATGGGTTTTACAGCATAAACACGTTTTTCTGATTCAGTAATAAACATGTTTTCTTTGTAGTTATCCCAGTGACCGGATTTTTCCCATAATGTACGATCCATAATCATGGGTGTTTTGATTTCCTGATAGCCGGCAGCAGACAGCTCGCGACGCATATGCTGTTCAATAACCTGCCACAGTGACCAGCCTTTGGGATGCCAAAATACCATACCCGGTGCTTCATCCTGCAAATGGAATAAATCCATTTGTTTTGCCAGTTTACGGTGATCGCGTTTTTCTGCTTCTTCAATACGCTGGATGTAAGCATTCAGATCTTCTTTACTGGCCCAGGCTGTGCCGTAAATACGTTGCAGCTGCTCATTTTTAGCATCGCCGCGCCAGTAGGCACCTGAAAGCTTGGTCAGTTTGAAATTTTTGAGGAAGCGAGTATTAGGGACATGTGGTCCGCGACACATATCTACATATTCCTGATGGTAATACAGACCCATAGCTTTTTCATCGGGCATATCTTCAATCAGACGCAGCTTATAATCTTCATGACGCTGCTTAAATACATTAATTACCTCTTCGCGCGGGGTAATTTTTTTAATTACATCATAATTTTGTGCAATCAATTCTTTCATGCGAGTTTCGATTGCAGCAATATCTTCGGGTGTAAACGGACGCTCGTACCAGATATCATAATAGAAGCCATCTTCAATTACCGGCCCGATAACCATTTTGGCTTCCGGATACAATTGTTTAACGGCATGACCAACCAGATGTGCACAGGAGTGACGAATGATTTCGACACCTTCTTTATCTTTGGCTGTAATGATGCTGACTTGAGCATCTTCTGTTACCTGATCACATGTATCTACCAGTTTGCCGTTAATCTTTCCGGCAATTGCGGCTTTGGCTAAGCCTGCACCTATGGAAGCGGCAATGTCAGCTATGCTTAATGGCGCTTCAAACTGACGGACAGAACCGTCAGGCAGGGTGATGTTCAGCATGCATACTCCACAAACAACAGACCAGACTCGCTTAATACAAGTGAGAAAATCAAATGGCTGCTTTTGATTATATTTATAAGGGTAAATAGAAGCCAAAGTTACTTAAGTGCACTTTTGCTTCTGTTAAATAATTTATTTTAGCGATTTGGATTTTGCTTGGCAATGCTTGGTCGGCGAAATGTGGTGGTTTAGGCTATAATGATATATTCTGTCATAATTTTTGCCTTTGAATTATTTAATATGCTGAAATTTTCTTTAAAGCGCACGGATGGCTTTGCGCGTCGTGGTACTCTGGAGTTGAATCATGGTACGGTGGAAACACCAGTATTTATGCCGGTAGGAACATATGGTTCAGTTAAAGCCATGTCGCCGCGTAATCTGGAAGAAATCAAGGCACAGATTATTCTGGGCAATACTTTTCATCTGTGGCTCAGACCCGGACTCGATGTTATCCGTGATTTTGGCGGATTACATGATTTTATTGGCTGGAACCGGCCAATACTGACAGACTCTGGTGGTTTTCAGGTATTTTCACTGGCACAAATGCGTAAGTTAACGGAAGAAGGCTGTACTTTCCGCAGTCCTATTAATGGCGACAAGCTGTTTTTGTCTCCAGAAATTTCTATGCAGATTCAGACGGTACTCAATTCAGATATTGTCATGCAGCTGGATGAATGTCCTGACGGAAATGTAGGTGCCAGAGAAGCTGAAAAATCCCTGCAAATGAGTTTGCGCTGGGCTGAACGCAGTAAAAATGAGTTTGAACGCCTGAATAATCCGAATGCTTTATTCGGTATTGTTCAGGGTGGAATGTACGAGGATCTGCGAGAACAATCACTGGCCGGACTGGAAGAAATTGGTTTCCCCGGATTATCTGTAGGCGGGCTGTCTGTGGGTGAGCCAAAACCTGAAATGTACCGTATTTTGCGTGCTATCGGCCCTAAACTTCCGGCACAAAAACCACATTATCTGATGGGAGTAGGTACACCTGAAGATTTGGTATACGGTGTGGCATGCGGCATTGATATGTTTGATTGTGTTATGCCTACCCGCAATGCGCGCAACGGTTGGCTGTTTACCCGTTTTGGTGATGTAAAAATCCGAAATGCCATATACCGGCATGACCAGCGTCCGCTGGACGAAAGCTGTGACTGTTACACATGTCGCAATTTCAGCAGGGCTTATCTGCATCATTTACAGCGTGTGGGTGAGATTCTGGGTGCACAGTTAAATACGATACATAATTTGCGCTATTATCAGATACTGACTGCAGAAATGCGTCTGGCTATTGAAGCTGGTAAATTCGAAGATTTTCAAACACGCTTTCATGCTGAGCGTGCCCGGGGTGTATTGTGATCAGAAAAAGCACGGTAGCGACTATTGTCTTTAAATGACAGAGGCAAATGATGTCAGGCTAGTGGTTATAATCTGCAGTTAGTATATTTTTTGAATATTGTTGAGTTATAGTGGAGAGCAAGTATGAGTGAAAAAGCCTGGTCAGGCCGTTTTCATGAACCGGTAAGTGAACTGGTTAAACAGTACACAGCATCAATAACTTTTGATAAACGTTTGGCACAGTTTGATATTCAGGGTTCTCTGGCGCATGCACAGATGCTGCATCAGTCTGGGGTGCTTAGTGCAGAAGATCTTGCAGCAATTAAAACCGGTATGCAGGAAATCCTGGCAGAAATTGCTGCCGGTAAAATTGACTGGTCAGTAGATCTGGAAGATGTTCATATGAATGTGGAACATTTACTGACTCAGAAAGTAGGGGATGCCGGTAAACGTTTACATACAGGACGTAGTCGTAATGACCAGGTTGCTACGGATATTCGTTTGTGGTTGCGTGATGAAATAGACAGTATTGTTCTGTTAATTAAAGATTTACAATCTGCTTTGGTTGATCTGGCAGATAAAAATGCAGAAGTGGTGATGCCAGGCTTTACTCATATGCAGGTAGCTCAGCCTGTAAGCTTCGGCCATCATATGCTGGCATATGTGGAAATGCTGGGACGTGATAGTGAACGAATGCTGGACTGCCGTCATCGTGTAAACCGTATGCCATTGGGTGCGGCTGCTCTAGCCGGAACGACATTTCCTATTCAACGCGAGATAACTGCTCAATTACTTGGTTTTGAAGAGATTTGCCAGAATTCTCTGGATGCAGTGTCTGATCGCGATTTTGCCATTGAGTTTACTGCTGCAGCATCCATTCTGATGGTACATCTTTCCCGTCTGAGTGAAGAGTTAATTTACTGGATGAGTCCGCGTTTTGGCTTTATTGACATTGCCGACCGGTTCTGTACAGGTTCCAGTATTATGCCGCAGAAAAAGAATCCCGATGTACCTGAGCTTGTACGTGGAAAAAGCGCAAGAGTTGTAGGACATTTGATGGGGCTGATTACTTTAATGAAATCACAGCCACTGGCATACAACAAAGATAATCAGGAAGATAAGGAGCCGCTTTTTGATACAGTTGATACTTTGACTGATACTTTGCGTATTTACGCAGAGATGATGCGAGGTGTTAGCGTTAAACCTGAAAATATGCGTGCGGCAGTGTTGCAAGGCTTTGCGACAGCAACAGACCTGGCTGATTATCTGGTTAAAAAAGGTTTACCTTTTCGCGATAGTCATGAGGTCGTTGCACGTGCTGTCCGACTGGCAGAAGAGCAGCAAAGGGAATTAAGTGAGTTACCGCTGGATATATTACAGTCTTTCTCCGGCTTGATAGAAGAAGACGTTTATCAGGTACTTTCTCCTGAGGGCAGTCTTCATGCCCGTAATCATATTGGCGGTACTGCGCCGGCTCAGGTACGCGCACAGGTTGCTCGCTGGCGTCAGTATTTGCAGGCGGTTTAGCGTTTGTTAAACCAGCTTAGCTGGTTATGAGGATATTAAAAAAAACGGGTCAGATATTTTTGTCTGATTTATATTATTGGATTTAAATTCAGATTATCTCCTCTGAATAATTTGTCAGGATCAAACAGCCGGTATGCAGTGCATACCGGCTTAAAGTATTAATTCAGATAATTATATTTTTTTGGCTCTGAATACTATTGGTACAATTATTTTTATTGGTTTGTTTATATTTTTGATTTCTATTTGAATCTTAATACGATAGCTTGTACTAATGAATTTTCCGTTTGAATCAAAATAGAAATCGCTTACCATTGGAAGAAATTGATATTCGAATTGATCTGAGTTATTTATAAAAAAATTATTTCTATCAGATAATGAAGCAGCTATATTCTTTACAGCAGCGTCTAACTCAGGTTTATATTTACTATCAGGATATGCTTTGTATAACCTTTCTTTTAATATCGTAGAAATATTCAGGTTATCAAGATATGTAGTATTATGTTTCAAGCTTGCAATATTATCTGTATTCAGCTTGAGCTGATATTTTGCCTTTAGCCTTTTGCCGTACTTGTCAACATTTACCTTTTTGAAAGCATTGGGATTAATTGCTGCATAACTGTCATAAATATTTACTTTTTTGAAGACACCTCGATCGGCGGCGTAGCTATCAGATGTATAATCAGGTAAATTTTTTAATAAATCAGATACAGAGATATCAGATATGGTTTCCTGTGATATTGGTGGTTGAATATCCTTGTTATATATTGCCAGTTTATTGTCAGGTATGGTATCTGACAAATCAGTAGACGGCTTATTATCCGGTGAGTTTTCAGTAAAGTGGCTACAGGCTGTAACAATGGAAACCAAGAAAATTAAAACCATTTTAAAAAATTTAAGCCGCATACAAACCTTTAAATTAAAATTTTATTTTTCTATTTGTATTTTAATTATCACAATACAAACATATGTTTTTAAAATCCGTACATTTATGTATTATCTTGATATTCACAAAATTTTTAAAGTATATTAAATTATATGTTATCACGTAAGATAATGGAATAATCTGCTTAGTACATTTATATATGAATTTATATTTGTACATTATATTCAGTAAAAAATTTATCAATATAAAATAGCCAGTATGCTTTAGTATACTGGCTAAAAATACTTGAAACTGATAAATTGAATTTTAATTAATTGAGTTCAGGTCGAGACACTATATCAATTGAATTCTGCGGCGTAGGTGGCTGCATAGTAAATTTAGGGTTTGTTGTGTATTTTAAGTGGATTTTGGTATCTGTTTTTACTGTTCCAGCTATACTTTCTACCTCCTTAGGAAATGCTAGCTGTTCACGCATACCTATAATTCTTCCTTTTAAATCAAAGTAATAATTATATTGTATAGGAATTTGATTATTTTTGAATTGCTTTATAAGTCCAAAATAGGGATTTTTAAAAACACCGCTGTCATCATCAGAATCATGTTCATCAAAAAAATAAGAATTAAAAGTAGAAGTGAATTCGTCAATTAGATTTTGTAATGCAGCATAATCCTCAGGTTTATATTTACTATTCTGATCAGCTTTGTCTGCAGCCTCTTTTAAAGCCTTTGAAAGGCTTTCAAGCATTGTATTATCAATTTTCTGCATTAGAGCGTAGTCTACATTCAGGTTAACCTGATACTTTGCTTTCAGGGTTTTTCCATACTCATCAACGGTTACTTTTTTGAATGCATCCGGCTCAATTGCTGCATAACCATCATCAATTGATTTTGGTAAGCTTTTTAACAGATCGGATAAAGGCATATTTTTTATTTGAGATTTTGGTACAGCTAATTGTAAATATTTGTCACCAATTACCATTCTAGTATGAGGTATTTTATCTAGCAAATGTGTAATAGCTGAAACATCTGCGTATAGAGATAGATTTTTGAAGTCTATATAGGTAGGAAATTTAAAAGAAATCAGCACATTTTTGTTTTCATAACGAACTTCTGGAATTATTTCCATTTGCCCTTTTCGGATATCTATTGCGCCAGTAAAGGGTACTGAAAATGATTGACTGAATTGCTCAAAAAAAGGTGCCAGAGAATTTTTTGGTTTTGATTCATCATCATCATCATCTGCTTCTGTTTGAGGTAGTGATTTTGATGCAGTATTTAGAAGCTTGTTATGTGTTTCATTAGTTTTGTTTATTTCAGATGTATCGGAAGAAATTTCATCTTCATTGTTTGTATTAGGATTAATATGATATTCTCCTTGAAAAGAACCACTGAAGTTCAAGCGGTTATCTTTTAAAATCATTTGCTGGACACCAGTCCGCACCATTTTATCCGGCGAATTGTCATTTATGTGGCTGCATGCTGAAACTATCCCGGCTACAGTCAATGTTAATATTAATTTTTTAAAATTTAACCGCATAAAACATAAACCCCTTTATAACCAAATTAACAAATCAAATTATTAATTATTGTATTTTAATTGCAAATATATAGATAGTAAAATTAATGGTATCTGTATTTGCAGACAGTTTGGTATATATCAAATGAGTAAAATAGTTGTTATGACAATACTTATAAAAAATCAGCCAGAATATACCTGTTGGGATTAATTCTGTCTGGATTTATGCTTTGAAATAATATGTAATAAATAACCTATTAATGAAAAAAGCCAGTATGTAAAACATACTGGCTGAAAAATCTAAATCAAATAAGAAAATTAATCATTACCAACCAAGACGAGATCCCATATTGATAGAGTTTTGTGGTGTAGGCTTCATGGTAAATTTCGGGCTTCCGGTGTAATCCATCCGAAATTTATAATCTATTCTGATTGTTCCTTTTGGCTCTTCCCTACCTGTTATTGCCATTGGAAGGTCAGTCTTAATGCGAATACCTATAATGCGACCTTTTGAATCAAAGTAGAAATTACTTACTATTAGAAGATTAGATTGATTTTTGAGCTGCTTCATATAAGCACCCATAGGAGTGTCTGCAAGAGCATTATTACTATCAGAATAAATTGAAGCCACACCATCAATTATATTTTCTAGCATAGCGTAATCTTCAGGTTTATATTTATTATTCTGATCAGCCTTGGCTGCTGTCTCTTTTAGAGCCTTAGAAAGACTTTGCAGAATTACAGTATCATATTTAAGGCTTGAAGCATAGTCTGTATTCAGATTAACCTGATATTTTGCTTCCAGCGTTTTTCCGAATTCGTCGACATTTACTTTTTTGAATGCACTGGGATCAATTGATGCATAACCATCATCTATAGATTTAGGTAAGCTTTTTAGTAAATCTGAAACAGGTAAGTGTTGTGCTTTATCCTGCGGTACAGTGAATTGCATATATTTATCACCAACTACCATTTCATTGTAAGGCATAATGTCTGACAAATGGGTAATTGCAGAACCATCGAGATATAAGGACAAATTATTAAAATCTAAATAGGTAGGAAATTTAAAAGAAATCAGTACGTTTTTATCTTCATAACGGACTTCAGGAATAAATTCCATCACCCCTTTTTTCATATCTACTGCACCAGTGAAAGGTACGGAAAAAGATTTACTCAATTGTCCTATAAATTGCCCTAAAGATTTGTTGTACAAATCCATTTCTTTGCGGTGATACTCTGTTAATTCTGGAGTATCATCATACTCTTCTGATACAGAGGCTTCTGATGCAGAAACTTCAGATGCAATTGTTGGTTCAGTTATTTCTGAAGGACTTTTATTCTCATTATTTTGAATAATAAATTCTGCCTGATAAGAACCACTAAAATTAAACTGATTGTCTTCAGTCATAATGCGCTGAATACCAGTTCGCACCATTTTGTCAGGGGATTTTTCGGTTTTATTATTACATGCCGAAACCATACCGGCAACAGCCAGCACTAATATTATTTTTGTAAATTTCAATCGCATAAGAGCCCTTTATTCAATAAGCTAAAGTGTATTGTTAATAATTGTATTTTAATTGTAATAAAATGACCAGAAAAAAATTAACAAATTACAATTCTAATCAGATATTATAAAGAGAACATTATTACTTATTAATATTTAGATTAGACTATGTGAATAATTTATATTACATTTGTTCTATAAAGTTTATAATCTTTTAATCATTGTTTTAGATGATATACTCAGCCTATTTCTAAGTTTTAAGCTGAACATCTGTTAAAATCATTCTAAAAAGCTCATTGCAAAAATAAATTAAATGTATGATAATAAATGTAAATAAAAAATTGTTTTGTTAAAATTAATAATTTATAATTCATTAAAAAAAATTTATAAATTTAATTTAAATTTAGGAGTTTTTATGAAAGAATATAAAGTAGTTATCTATCAGGAAGGTGCTTTGGCAACTATGTTTTTGGGGGCGGCAAATGCAAATCCTATAAAATTTTCAGATTTCTTAAACCGAAATGCTAAAGAAGGCTGGCGTGTAGTGACTATGCAAAAAGATATGCGTCGACTGTTTTTATTTTGGGCAAGAGAAGCTTATGTAGTTATTATGGAGAGAGACGTTGATTAAAAAAGCCGGATTAGGATGCCTTTGCATTTTCATATTCTGGTGTGTTTTACTGATACTGGAATTATGGTGGGACATTTTTTCTGCTGAATTTTTTCTAAAAATATCTATATCTTTAGCAATTTTATTCTTTATATTGTTAGCAGTTGCTGTCGTTTTTGATCAGCTGAACTCAGATAAAAAGCTAAAAGATAAAGATTATTTAGAATAATATTTATTCTGAATGAGGTTATTTTATTCTTGAAAATAAAAATCTAATATTAAATAAATAGTAGTTAAAAATTTAAATGATTTCGAATTTTTTAAATTAAGTATAAGTATTAGGTGATTTATTATTTCATTTAGTTGTTTTTTTTCTAAGTGGTTAATATTTTTATTTTAAAATAAAATAACCTTGTCACATTTAGTTGTTTGAATATATAGTGTTATTTATTTGTCTAGTATATATCAAATTATCATAAATTTTTATTACATCTTCAATAAATAAAAACAAAATTTCTGGATTTATAATCTTTTACTCTATACAAAGCAGAATAAACAAATAATTTTTTATCCACGCGGATGATGCTGATGCACAATCTGTTTTAGGCGTTCATTGGCAACATGTGTGTAAATTTGTGTTGTGCCGATATCAGCGTGTCCCAGAAGCAATTGCACTACACGTAAATCTGCACCATGATTCACAAGATGCGTAGCAAAAGCATGACGCAAACCATGCGGGCTAAGATGATGGATGCCGGCTGCACTAGCATATTTGGTCACAATCATCCAGGCTAGCTGCCGAGTAATGGCTGTTTTTTTCTGACTGACAAATACTGCATCACAAGCACGTCCTTTAAGTAAAGCAGGGCGGGCATCTGTAAAATAATTTTCCAGCCAGTCGGTTGCTTCTTCCCCTAATGGAACCATACGCTGTTTATTTCCTTTTCCGATGGTACTTAACAGGCCGTTTTGTAAATCGATTTCATTGATTCGTAAGTTAACAGCTTCGCTAACCCTCAATCCAGTAGCGTACATAAGTTCCAGTAAGGCTTTATCACGCAGACCCAGAAAGGTTTTGGTATCAGGGGCTGCTAATAGAGCATCTATCTGTGTTTCGGAAATAATATCCGGCAAGTATTGCCCTTTTTTAGGCATTTGCAGCTGTTCGGTAGGTATATCCTGACGGCGGTTATATTCATGCATCCAACTGAACAGACGTTTACAGGCTGATAATGCCCGTGCCTGTGAAGATGGTTTTTCACTAGGAATAAATACAGCAGATGCAAGTGACAAGGGATCTACATTCAGCCAGTTCAGATGTTCGGCTTGTATGCGACGAGCAATTTTATTCAAATCCCGCCGGTAACTTTCCAGTGTATTGAATGCCAGCTGCTCGCTAAGCCAAAGATGTTCGAGCAATGACTCGATTGGTTCGAGTAGTTCTGCCGGTAAAGTATTATTTACCATGTTGCTCCTTCGTGTTTAAGCAGCCAACGCTTTATATTTAGTTCAAAAGCATTGGTACTGAGGCTGAACCCTCCCAGACCACTGGCTGATACAACCCGATGACAAGGAATAATAATTGGTAACGGGTTTTTACCACAGGCCTGACCTACGGCTCTGGGTGAACTGTTTAGCACACGCGCGATATCTCCGTAAGTGGCAATCTGACCATAGGGGATATCGGCAATAACCTGCCAAACTTTTTGCTGAAATGCAGTGCCGTCAGTGGAAGGAGGATAGTTAAATTTTTGCAGGCTGCCATTAAAATAGGAGTCAAGCTGTTTTGCCCAGAATCCAGTCAGGTAAGGTAAGGCTTCGGAAAAGGGTGTTTGCCAATGGATAGCCTTTAATTTTTGCTCAGGACTGAATTCCAGTTTTAATGAGCAGCAGGGCGCTTGATATGAGTAACTAGGCATGCTGTTGCAGTGTATTTAAAACAATTTGGGCGTGACCGGCCGCTTTAACTTTACGCCATTCCTGTGTAATTTGCCCGTCCTGATTCAGGATAAAGGTACTTCTTTCAATACCGAATACCTTTTTACCATACATGTTTTTCTCTTTAAGTACATCAAATTGTCTGCATACTGTTTCTTCACTATCTGAAAGTAGGGTAACGTTAAGTTCATATTTGCAGATAAAATTATGATGGCTTTTCATACTATCACGGGAAATACCAATCACGTTATAGCCCAGTTGTTTGAATTGGGGCAGTAAAGCACTGAATTCTTGTGCTTCGGTTGTACAGCCTGGTGTGCTGTCTTTCGGATAGAAATAAACCACAGCTGGTAAATGTTCTGCAATATTAAAGTTATTGCCTTCGGTATCTGGAAGTGTAAACAGCATAGATTGAGACATTATTTATTTTCCTTTGTATATATAATGATTACTTTGATTTAATCGCGAATAAACGCCGTAATCAGAGGAACATTGCCAATTAGACGGCTGCAGTGTCCATGAATATTTGAGTCGAAGGTAATGCCTTCGGGTAAAGTGTCGGTAGAATAAAAATGTTCTCCAGCACTAAAGCGGCGGATACTACCATCGCGTAGTCCGATTTCCATCACTCCTTGTAATACTATCAGCCATTGCGGTTTACCAGTGCAGTGAAAATCACTTTTAAAACCCACCGGACTGTAACGTAATTGTAACCCTTCTGCATTAAACCAAGGTGATAACTGGCTTTTTTCATTACCTTCGTTTAATTCAATTTTTTCTTCTTTGAAGCGGGCAAAACCATCACTTCCGGTATATAAAATTACTTTAGTGAATGTTGTCATAATTTCTACTCATGGCCTAATGGTAAAAAATCAGTGCAGAGATATATATCTGCACTGAAAGAATAATAAATCACCCTATAACACCAAGATTATCATCATTGGACGGGGTATTATTGTGTTTGGGAAGCAGCCATAAAGTGGCAATGATGTCCAGAAGGTAAATAGATGCCAGCAAACATAAGGCAACATAAAATGACCATTCTTTAACTAGAAAACCGATAACCAGCGGCCCTAGTCCGCCAATGCCACGACCCAGATTAAATAATACATTCTGGGCAGTTGCACGCACATGCGGGGGGAAGTTATCAGAAATCAGTGCTCCATAGCCGCCAATCATGCCATTGACAAATAAGCCCATAATGGCACCGCATATCAGTAATGCAGTGGGGTCCTGCAACTGTGCATATTGTGCCACCATGATAAAAGAACCAATCTGGTAAATCAGAAAGATTTTCCAGCGGGCAAAATGGTCAGCCAGAAAACCGAACAGCCAGATACCGATGATCATGCCAATAACGGTGACCGCAGTCCAGTTGCCGGAATCTGTAAGACTGAATCCGAGTTTTTTGGCAAGATAACTGGGCATCCAAATCATTAAACCGTAATAACCGAAATTTTGTACAGCGCAAAGAATAAATATACCTAGACTGGTTTTAGCTGTCTGACGGTCTTTAACCAGTAATTTAAGACGTGCAGAAAATGACAACTCACCATTTGCTTTATGTTCGCGGGTAAATTGTTCCGGTTCGTTGGTATCATGACGAATAAAATAGGAGACGATAGCCGGAAATAATCCTACGACAAACATGCCGCGCCAGCCAATATGCTGAAGCAGGAATGGTGTAATAAAAGTAGCCGCCAGTACACCTAGCTGCCAGCCGATCCCGACGAAAGCTGATGCGCGATTACGTTTTGATGCAGGCCATACTTCTGCAATCATTGCCATACCGATACCGAACTCTCCGCCCAGCCCCATACCTGCAAGAGCCCGGTAAATAAGCAGGTCGTAATAACCTTGTGCAACCGCACACAGACCAGTAAAAACGGCAAACATGAGAATGGTTAGCGATAACATGCGTATCCGGCCGAAGCGATCACTTAAATGTCCGAAAACGATACCGCCGACAACAGAACCGATTAATGTCCATGTTACTAGTGAACCTGCCTGAGAAGGATTCAGTCCGAGATCAGCACTGATGGCGCTGAGCATAAAACCGAGTATCAGCAGGTCAAAACCATCCATGGCATAGCCACTGATAGCGGCAACCATAGCTTTTGCAGGAGTTAATTTTTTTCTTGGTTGTTTCATAAGGGGACTTACTATCGAGAATCTAAAATGTTAATAACAGTTTTGCCTGCACCGGCAGGCTGATTAATATCACCGGTCTGTGCTGGTGTTGTAATTGGAGAAAAATGTTCACGGTCAAAGGCAATATCGCCACCATGTGACAGTTGTTGTCCACGTTGCAAGCCGGCAAAATTGAATAAATGATAATCAGCCAGATGAGAGGGTACGATGTTTTGCATGGCCGAAAACATGGATTCAATGCGCCCGGGAAACTGTTTGTCCCATTGCTGGAGCATATCTTTGATAACCTGCCGTTGCAGGTTGGGCTGTGAGCCGCACAGGTTGCATGGAATAATTGGAAATTCCAGCATTTGTGCATACCGGATCAGATCTTTTTCTTTAACATAGGCTAATGGTCTGATGATGATATGCTCACCGTTATCTGACAGCAGTTTGGGCGGCATGGCTTTAAGTTTGCCTCCGTAAAACATGTTCAGAAACAGGGTTTCCAGAATATCATCGCGATGGTGACCTAAAGCAATTTTGGTACAGTTATTTTCTTTGGCTACCCGGTATAAAATACCGCGACGCAAACGGCTGCACAGACCACAGGTAGTTTTGCCTTCATCTATTACCCGTTTGACTACGCTATAGGTGTCTTCTTCAATAATTTGAAACGGAACGCCAAGACTTTGCAGGTAATCCGGCAGTATATGTGCAGGAAAACCCGGTTGTTTCTGATCGAGATTAACTGCAAGAATTTCAAATTGTACTGGTGCAGATTTTTGTAATCTGAGCAGAATGTCCAATAATGCATAGCTGTCTTTACCACCGGAAAGGCAAACCATGATTTTGTCGCCGTCTTCAATCATCTGAAAATCATTAATAGCAGCTCCAACCTGATGACGAAATCTTTTAATCAGTTTATTGTTTTCGTATTCGCGTTTTGGTGTATGAGACATGGATACAGCACTAATTTATTCAAATACCTGCAATTGTACAATAATTAAAGGCCGGCTGATGTGACTTAGCCGGCCTGTGTTAATTTTTACATGAATTAAAAAGGAGTTTTCAGCCTTTTTTTACTGGTTCTTTATCTAGCTCAAACACTTGGTGCAGTACACGGGTGGCCAGCTCCAGATATTTTTCATCAATTAACACGGACACTTTGATTTCAGAAGTAGAAATCATCTGGATATTGATATTTTCTTTAGCCAGAGTACGGAACATGGTAGAAGCAATGCCAACATGTGAACGCATGCCCATACCGACTATTGATACTTTACATACGGTATCATCGCCGCAGACTTCACGCGCTCCTATTGTTTTCTGCACTTCATGAAGAATATCCAGCGTATTCTGATAATCACTGCGTGGTACGGTAAAGGAAAAGTCTGTGGTTCCTGCTGAGCCGACATTCTGAATAATCATATCCACTTCAATATTGGCATCGGCGACAGCTCCCAGTATCAGTGAAGCCATTCCCGGCGTATCTGGTACCCCGCGCACATTAATTCGTGCCTGATTTTTATCAAAAGCAATACCGGATACTGCCGCATGTTCCATCATATTCTGATCCTCTTCAAATGTGATTAATGTGCCATTACCGCTGTTTTCCAGACTGCTTAATACGCGCAGCCGCACTTTATATTTACCGGCAAACTCTACTGAGCGGATTTGTAATACTTTACTGCCCAGACTGGCCAGTTCCAGCATTTCTTCAAATGAAATGGTATTGAGACGGCGCGCTTCCGGTACGACACGCGGGTCGGTGGTGTATACGCCATCCACATCAGTATAGATCTGGCATTCGTCTGCTTTCAGTGCTGCTGCCAGTGCTACTGCTGAGGTATCCGAACCGCCGCGACCCAGTGTGGTAATATCATTGTTGGCATTAACACCCTGAAAACCGGCTATGATAACAACTTTACCGGCATTGAGATCTGTGCGGATGCGTATCTCATCAATCGCATCAATGCGTGCTTTGGTATGAGCACAATCGGTTTTAACGGCTACCTGCCAGCCTGTATAGCTCTTTGCGTCTACGCCAATGCTGTGCAAAGCCATGGCAAGCAGACCGATAGTGACCTGTTCACCCGTTGATAAAACAACGTCCAGTTCACGCGGATTGGGCTTTTCCTGAATTTCATGTGCCAGTGCAACCAAACGGTTGGTTTCTCCGCTCATAGCGGATACAACCACTACTACATCATCACCATTGGCTCTGGCTTGTGCTACACGACGAGCTACATTTTTTATACGTTCAACTGTTCCAACTGATGTACCGCCGTATTTCTGTACGATTAACGCCATAATACTGCTTGCTTTCCGGGTTGTTATAATGTCAAAAAAGGACAGGTTGTGTTAACTCTGCCTGCTTAAATATCCTGTCGGGCATTCTTTTTAGCATTTTTATCATGCAAAAACAAGCTGCTGAGTGAGTATTTTGTCAGGTTCAGGCAGCTTGTTTTAAATAATGTTTAAATTCGGAAAATAGGTGATTGTATTTTTGTGAATTAATTTTCAGCCAGTGCTTGTTGCTGAGCAGCAAGAATTTGTTTAATTCCTTTTTGTGCCAATGTGATTAAATCATTTAACTGACCGATACTGAAAGTAGCACCTTCGGCTGTACCCTGAATTTCAACCAGCTGCTGTGAGGCGGTCATCACTACATTAATATCTGCATCACAGGATGAATCTTCCGGATAATCCAAATCGAGCAGGAGATTACCGTCAATCATGCCGACAGAGATGGCAGCTACAGCTTCACGAATCGGATTTTCACTGATCAGGCCTTTTTCCAGTAATTTTCTGACTGCCAGGGCAAGTGCAACATAAGCGCCGCTGATACTGGCGGTGCGTGTGCCTCCGTCGGCCTGTATAACATCACAGTCAATCAGTATCTGGCGGCTGCCCAGTTTTTCTAAATCAACGACTGCCCGTAAGGAGCGGCCAATCAGGCGCTGAATTTCCTGAGTTCTCCCCGATTGCTTTCCTGCTACTGCTTCGCGGCGCATACGGCCATTGGCAGAGGCGGGCAGCATGCCATATTCTGCTGTTATCCAGCCGCGACCCTGATCTTTTAAAAAACCTGGTACATTTTCATCTATAGTTGCTGTGCAAATTACTTTAGTATTACCGCAGCAAATCAGTACAGAACCGTCTGCCTGTGCGAGGAAATCAGGCACGATACTAAGATGACGTGGCTCATCGTCAGCACGTCCGGAACGATTGGATAGAAAGGTGTTTTTCATATTTAGAGACTTTGTCGGGAGATGAATGCAGAATTATATAACCAGTGTGTTGCGATTCATATCAATTAAACCTTTTATGGATTAAGCTGTTTTCGTTATACTTGATTTAATTGCCAGTTTGAATATAACCCGGCAGGAATAAACGGTTTAAGGAAAATATATATGTTATACAGTATGACTGGCTATGCAAATGCTTCAGAACAATGTGGAAATCGTCAAATCAATATTGAGCTCAAAGCAGTTAATCATCGTTATCTGGATATCCAGTTTAAAATTGCAGAAGAATTACGTCCGTTTGAAGGCAAGATGCGTGAATTAATCAGTTCTCAGGTGGCACGGGGTAAACTGGAATGCCGTATTCAGATTCAAACTCTGCCCAGCGAAAGTACCGATGATTTACCGGTTAATCATAAGCTGGTAGAACAACTGGCATCATTTAATCAACAGTTGCGTCGCAAGTATAAAGATTTAGGTAAATTAACTGTTGCAGATATTTTGCATTTCCCCGGTGTTATTGTGGCGACAGCGGAAGACGAGGAAATATTACATAACGGTGTACAGACTTTACTGGGACAAGTACTCACCGAATTTAAAGCAGCGCGGGCTCGTGAGGGTGAAAAACTGCAGCAGCATTTGCTGGATCGTCTGAATGATATGACAGATATCGTGGCAGCTATGCAGCAGTTGTTCCCGCAATTATTGCAGGACTATATGAATAAGGCTGAAGCCCGTTTGCGCGAGGCAGTGGCTCAGGTAGATGCAGAGCGCCTGAAACAGGAATTCACATTGTTTATGCAAAAAGCTGATGTAGATGAAGAACTGAATCGTTTAAATACGCACATTGCCGAAGCACGACGTCTGATAAAAGAACATCGCGGCAGCGTGGGTAAACGTCTGGATTTTCTGATGCAGGAACTAAATCGCGAAGCCAATACGCTTGGCAGTAAAGCAATCGCCATTGAATGTACACAGGCATCAGTAGGGCTTAAAGTATTGATTGAGCAAATGCGCGAACAGGTACAGAACGTAGAATAAACAATAGCTGTTTATGCCATACTATTAAAAACCAGAATTGCTTTTAAAATTGAAACTGGCAATTCTGGTTTTATTTTAATTCCAGTATCTGTTTGAAACCAATTCTAAAAAGCCAGTTTGACCATACGATTAGCGGCTTCAACACATTCTTCGACACTGGATACAAGTGCGATCCGCACAAAGCCTGCTCCGGAGTTACCGTATGGTGTATTACGGGCAAGATAACGTCCCGGTAGTACACGAATCGCTGCTTTTTGCCATAATTTCTGTGTAAAGGCCAAATCATCACAATCGGGAACATTCAGCCACAGATAGAATGAAGCATCAGGTTTATGCAGGGCAAATTTTTGCTGTAATATCGGAATTACTTTATCAAATTTTTCCCGATACAGATTACGATTGGCAATGACGTGTTCTTCATCATTCCATGCTGCAATACTGGCGTATTGTGTGGGCAGACTCATGGCACTGCCATGATAGGTGCGGTAGAGCAGAAAATCAGCCAGAAGTTTACTGTCACCTGCTACAAAACCGGAACGCAGACCGGGTGCATTAGAACGTTTTGACAGGCTGGTAAACATAATCAGACGGTCGAATGTCCGGCCTAATTGACTAGCCGCCTGTAATGCACCCAGAGGCTTATTATCATCATCAAAGTAAATTTCTGAATAGCATTCATCTGACGTAATCACAAATCCGTATTTATCCTGTAAGGCAAATAGTTTTTTCCATTCGTCCAGATTCATTACCGCGCCACTGGGGTTGCCCGGAGAACAAACGAAAACCAATTGTACTTTTGGCCATGTATTCTGATCGATTTCCTGCCATTGCGGCATAAAATGCGGAGCGCGGCAATTGACATATTCTACCCGCGCACCAGCCAGCAAGGCTGAACCTTCATATATCTGATAAAAGGGATTCGGGCTGACAACTACGGGCTGATATTCAGTACTGCTGTCAATGATGGTTTGAGTAAATGCAAATAATGCTTCTCGGCTGCCCAACACGGGTAATACTTCAGTATCAGGATTAATTTTTACTCCTGAGTAGCGGCGCATAAGCCATTGAGCACAAGCCTGACGAAGCTCAGGAATGCCGGCAGTAACCGGATAGGCTGCAAGTCCGTCCAGATGCTGAATCAGTGCATCAGTTAAAACCGACGGGGTAGGGTGTTTGGGTTCACCAATATGTAATGATATAGGCTGGAGATCAGCCGGTGGTTCCAGACCATCCATTAATTTACGTAATCTGGCAAAAGGATAGGGCTGTAACAATTCCAGTTTCGGATTCATAATCGTAAATACAAATTATTGTAAATGCTTTGATACTACCACCAATCAAATTACTGCGGCAGTAAGTATTCATCTTTAGCTCCAGAAAATACCGGTTACAGACAAATAAAAAGCCACATGCATGCATGTGGCTTATGAAATTATTCAGCAATTTCAGGCAGATTTCTGGACAGCCTGAATTTCGCCGGTCAGTAAATATTCAATGGTTTCTTTAACAGTGCGCATCGCTGAACCGAATGGCAGTGGATCTTTACCACGGAAAAATAAACCTTTGTCAGTTTCTCCGCGCCAGGCTGCAGCAAGTTTCAGATCAATACAGAATTGTCCGACTTTTTCCAGACCATCACGTAAGCCGCAAACGGACAAACAGTTAATCCCCTGCGTACAGCGCCGCGGGTCTGCTTTGGCATTAGCCTGTAATACGCTTTCACGTTTCAGATAGCTATCCAGAAATTTAGTTTTAACGCCACGTGCCGGCAAGCCGGCTACCGACATGAATTCTACAATTTGTTCGCCTTCGGCACCGGCGAGAGTTTTTTTGAAATTGATATGTGCATCACCTTCCTGAGTCACAGCAAATGCTGTACCAATTTGTACAGCAGCTGCCCCCCATTCTTGTAAGGCTACGGTGATTTTCTGAAAATTAGCCATCCCGCCAGCAATGATCAAAGGAATTTTTTCCCGTTCCAGATCAAGTTTTTTAAATAATTCGAATGTTTCAGTCAGTACCCGTTTAAATTCAAAACGTTCATCATTAACACCGGCAACAGTAGCTGCACCAAGATGCCCGGCAGCATGGGCGGGATGTTCGATTACAATTGCGTCAGGCAGACGGTTCTTTTTCATCCAGCGTTTAAGCACAATGCCAATACCGCGTGATTCCGACAAAATAGGCAGCAAAGCAACATCAGGAAAATTTTCAGTCATATCCGGTAAGTCCAGCGGCAGACCGGCTCCCATTACAATTGCGTGTGCACCGGATTCACAAGCCTGCTGTACCATCGCATGATGGTCTTTAACCGCTTTCATTACATTAACTGCGATCATTCCGCGCCCCTCAGACTGGGCAAGTGCGGATTTGATTTCACGATCAAGTGCAATCCTGTTTAAGGTATCGTATTTTTCCTGTGTAGGATTTTCTTTGGACTGTTCAAGTAGATCGGGATGCAAATGACGTAAATCCACGCTGGCAATCGTTCCTACCCCATTTTCTCGTGCTACTGCACTGGCCAGACTTGAGGCGGAAACACCTACGCCCATACCGCCCTGAACAATCGGAATGAGATGATGATTGCGAATAACTAGTGGTGCAAATTCCTGCATATTGCTTCCTGTATTTTGTTTAGTAAGCGATGCTTTAAAGTATTGCTTATAATAAAAGCCTGTAATTACAGTAAAAAAATCTGGAAAGCACTTTCATTCGGCTGGCTTTTATCAATTAGTGCTTCTACTCTATTCTTGCACAAGGACACTGTCAAGAGATTAAAACTTCTCAGAGCGATATAGCTTTCACAAAGTGGTAAAATTTGTATGATTTGTACGACAAGGTTAGTTAATGTAATGATTGTCATTTAAGCCTTAATGCTTAGAGAAATTATTACCAACTCATGTTATATTCACTCAGTAAGCATGATTCAGGTAATCACAACAGGGTAAATAACTAATGGTTACATGTAATGCACAGCGGCGTGCTGTTTTAGGTGCGCTTGTTTTATTTCTTTCTGCCTGCAGAATTAGTAGTCGAAAAATAATAGTACAGTCTGGTACCCAACCCCGTCTGGCTCCTATTCGGATTACTAAAGTCAGTCATCAGGTAGGGAGTCAGGAATTGCTGTTGCATAGCATGAGTCTGATAGGTACACCCTACCGTTATGGCGGCAGTAGCCGGGGTAGCGGATTTGATTGCAGTGGTATGGTGCAATACGTTTACCAGCAGGCATTGCAGGTAAATCTGCCTCGTACCGCACGTGATATAGCAGCTGTTTCCGCCCCGATCCGCACAAAAGATTTGCAGGTTGGGGATTTGGTGTTTTTCAACACTTCGGGACAGGCTTATTCACATATGGGGCTGTATATTGGCAACGGTGAATTTATTCATGCGCCTTCCAGCAGCGGTGTTATTCGCACGGCCAGACTGGACCAGCCCTATTTTAGCCAGCGTTTTACAGGTGCACGCACGCTGTTTGCCCGCTGAATAAAATTAATTATTCATTTTGAATTTAATAATCACGATATAACAGGACAACAACATGAGTGAGCAGGATTTAGTATTGGTACTTAACTGTGGCAGTTCTTCAGTAAAAGCCGCAGTCATGGATTTAGCCGAAAAAGAAGTTTTAATGAGCTGTTTGGCTGAAAAAGTAGGTAATACTGATGCTTTTATCACCTTTAAAATCAATGGTGAAAAACATAAACACGCCTTAACCGGCAATCATGATCACGTTGCAGCTGTAATGGCTTTACTGGAACAGTTAAAAGATCTGGGTTTATATGACCGTGTCAAAGCTATCGGCCATCGTGTCGTACATGGTGGCGAACGATTTACCCAGTCTACAGTGATTACTCCTGAAGTAATGCGTGATATTGAAGCCTGTATTGTACTGGCTCCATTGCATAATCCTGCTCATATTCTGGGTATTCAGGCAGCACAGCAGGCGTTTCCCGAGCTGCCGCAGGTAGCAGTATTTGATACAGCATTCCATCAGACTATGCCTCCGCATGCTTATCATTATGCTATTCCGTCAACACTGTATACCCGTTACGGTGTACGCCGTTATGGTGCGCATGGTACCAGCTACCGTTATGTTGCTCAGGAAACCGCAGCATTTTTGCGCCGTGATATTAATGAAATGAGCATGGTGATTGCTCATCTGGGTAATGGCGCCTCTATCACCGCGGTTAAAAACGGTCGTTCACAGGATACCAGCATGGGGCTGACTCCGCTGGAAGGTCTGGTAATGGGTACCCGTTGCGGCGATATCGATCCGAGTATTTTCTCTTTCCTGGCCGCGAATGCCAAAATGAGCATTGATGAAATTACCGAAATGCTGAACAAAGAAAGCGGTATGCTGGGTTTATCCAATCTTTCCAACGATTGCCGTATGCTGGAAGAAGCTGCTGCTAACGGACACAAAGGTGCCGAGCTGGCTCTGGATGTATTTGCCTATCGTCTGGCTAAATATGTGGGCGGTATGATGGTTGCCTGCGGCAGTCTCGATGCATTGGTATTTACCGGTGGTATTGGTGAAAACTCAACTACAATGCGCGAAAAAGTAGTTAATTATCTGAATGTATTTGGCATGATTCTGGATCATGATGCCAATATGGAAGCCTGCTTCGGTACACCGGGTGTGATTAGCACAAAAGATAGTAAAGCAGCAGTTTTGGTTATTCCGACTAATGAAGAGCTGATGATTGCTCAGGATACTGCCCGTTTAACAGGGATGCATGTTTAAATAGGTGATTCAGAATAGTGAAAAACTGGTTTTGTATTATTACAAAGCCAGTTTTTGATATTAAACATTATCTGATGTATGAATAATAAATAGACATAACCTTATCTTTTTCAGTTGCCGAATATTATTACTGTTTGCTGATAATATTACGCACATCTTTTAGAGTAATGGTTTGATCCTTAAAGACAAAATTTTCTATTGTATAGGAACTACTATAGAAGAAGTCCTGGACCAGAATAGAATCATCTTCGTTATAGCCGTAAATAATTAAATTATCTCCGTCTTTACGGAATTTCACTTCAGAGAAGTCAACATCGGTAAACTGAATGGTATCATTATTACCATCATTGTCTTTAATAGTGTCCTGTCCATGGCCTTTGGCAAAAACATAAGTATCATTACCAGACCCGCCTTCCATGTAATCATTACCTTCACCGCCAATCAGGATATCATCACCTTGATAACCATATAATTTATCATTACCGGCGCCACCATCGATAATTTCATTATTTGAAGAACCTGTAATCACATTATCATTATCATCGCCATTTAAAATAAGCATGAGGTTATTTATAATATCTTTTTCATCAGCAGTTTTATCTTCAAAAATAAAGTTGAATCCACGGCTGTTAACATTGTTAACGTTAAAATAGTCAGGCAGAGTTACAGAATCTGAATTGCCATAAGCTTTAATAATAAGATCATTACCGGAACGGATGAACTGAGCATCAGCAAAACGGGCATCTTTAAATACAACATCATTAAATGTATTTTTTTCACTTGAAGAGGCTGCATCATTAATAATATCCTGTCCATGGCCGGCTTCAAATTCATAGCGGTCTTTTTCATAATCGCCGCCATAAAGCTGATCATTACCGGGACCGCCAATCAGGATATCGTAGCCGGGGCCGCCAATCAGAATATCATTATCATCACCGCCGTCTAGTGTATCGTCTCCTTCATCGCCATTCAGGATATCATTGCCAGCATTGCCATATAAGGTGTCATTACCTTTACCTCCGTTGATAATTTCGTGCTTTGAAGAGCCGGTAATCACATTATCATCATCATCGCCATTTAAAATTGGCGTAAGATTATTTTTAATATCCTCTTCGCCAGCAATCTTATCTTCGAAAATAAAGTTAAATCCACGGCGGATATTTTCCTTAAAATAATCAGGCAAGGTTACAGAGTCTGAAATTCCATAAGCTTTAATAATCAAATCATTACCGGAACGGATGAACTGAGTATCAGCAAAACGGGCGCCTTTGAACACAACATCATCATGTCGATTTGTCTCATATGAGTATGCTCCATCATCAATAGTGTCCTGCCCATGGCCGGCTG
>NZ_JACFQM010000020.1:0-3933 GCF_016101465.1 Snodgrassella sp. M0110
AGTGCAAAACTAGGTTTTGAACATAACTGTCGCGGAGAAGAGATGATTATTACTTCTAATTTGGATGATTATTATGATTATGAAAGAGATCCAACAGTAACTGAAATACCGCTTCAAAGATATGCTGTTGTATGGCAATATCCTAGTTATGCATGTATTTATCAAAATCAAAAGCATCAGTAATACTCAATAAAAAATAAATATTTATTGAATAATGTAATTAATCTTATTGATTAAGGTATGGGATTTTATAACCTAGCAGCTATCCATACTGATATCAGCAGCGAAGATTATGCTGATAAGGCCGGATATCTACATAATAACTTTGATAAAGACAACGTACGGTAAAGGTTGTCGATTCAAATACATACAAGCCAAGTGCAGGAGAGAAAGCGACAATTATTAATAAACCAAAGGAATAGAAAATGAATAAGATTAAATGGATAACTCAGGCGATAGCGCAGCCTTGTGAAGTACAGAAAAGTTTATTTCCTGATTTTGTGAACGTTGCGGACGAGCTGGCTGTTGAGTGGGAAATGGCTTTAGATGAATTAAACGATCCTTTGGTCGCATCTTCTTTCACGTCTGAGCAAAAATTGGCAATTAAACAGTTAGATGATTATATGTTATCTATAAGTGGAGCACCTAACATCCAATACTGGAACAACGATGCGCTTTGTCAATGTGCTGAGTGGAAAAATATGAGAGAAATGGCTATGGCGATATTACTCATCATGGGATGGGAAATTACCGTACCGGCAAAACCTGTTGCTCTATATATCAATCACAGTTAAATATAAGATCCTAGCCTGTTGTATAGCAATCCCCGCCTTAACTCGCGAGGATATTGTTTTACCTCTTAGCTCAGCCCTTCAATCCTGATAATAAACAGCCCATGTTGCGCATCGATGATGAATGACTGACCAGTGGTAAAGCCAAAGGCTTCTAGCCAGCAGCCTTTAATAGGTAGTTGCGGTCTGGTGTTGGGGCCTATGGCTTGGGGTGTTAACCAATGGTGTAAAATCGTTCGGTGGGTTGCAGTGCCTTAGCCATAGTTAACTCCTGTAAGGTTAGTTTTGGTTAGCAGTGGTAGCAGGTTGCCGCCTGTTACTGCTGCGTTACTTGCTTAATACGTCAAATAAGAGAGGATACTAATGAATAAATTGGATAAAGTTATTAATCAGTTAAAAGAGTTATCAAATGGAGAGGTAATAAATGTCCCTCTTCCTGATGATAACTTGCTTGATGATTATGAAAAAAATATTAATTTCAGCTTTTCAACTGAATATAGAAAGCTTCTCAAAGAAGCCAGTAATATTTTCTACGGTATAATAGAATTATTACTAGTAACAAGAGGTAAAAAATATCCATCTGAATTATCGACAGTGCTTAATGAAGCTAGGGAGCAAGGTCTACCAGAAGACTGGTTACCAATATGTGAAGATAATGGAAGTTATTATTGTTTAACACCAAATGATACAGTACGATATTGGACGTTAGATGGCTATAGTAATGATACTTGGGAAGATCTTTCAGATTGGGTTGAACAAGTATGGATTAATGAAAATTAAATATCGCAAACAAGCCCAAAATAAATATGAAGTCTGGAATTTTTTATTCTGACAGGTTGATCAATTTTGAAAACCTAAGATCCCAATTTTGAACTGGGATTTTATTTTCACTTTCTAGTCTTGCCCCTCAATCCTAATAATAAACAGCCCATGTTGCGCATCGATGATGACTGGCTGACCGATGGTAAAGCCAAAGGCTTCTAGCCAGCAGCCTTTAATAGGTAGTTGCGGTCTGGGGTTGGATCCTATGGCTTGGGGTGTTAACCAATGGTGTAAAATCGTTCGGTGGGTTGCAGTGCCTTAGCCATAGTTAACTCCTGTGAAGTTAGTTGTGGTTAGCAGTGGTAGCAGGTTGCCGCCTATTATTGCTGCTTACTTATTGTTTTATTATTCTTATTTAGCCAGTAATTTAATCTGAGTCTTGGTTAAAAAGGCTTCTAAAAATATCTTAATCACGGTTTGTTTTCTTCTGGTAGCTTCTCAATCTTTTGAAACAGGTTTAAAAACTCATGGTCTTTTAATCTTGACTTGGTAGCTTGGTCTTGTGCGCCTTCTAGTATCTAGTGCTAGAAAGGGGACGAAGCTTGAAATAGATCCAAAAAATTTGATTATCTTTATGGCAAAGTAAATAGCGGAGAACATAATACTGCTCGCTCAACTCAATTATCCCAAATGATGAGACGGCTTGGGCTACAGACTAATGAAACAGGTACAGCTATTTTAACTGAACACTTTAATAAAGTAGTAAATACAAAAGGTAATGTTATTAATGATGACAAAAAAGGTTCTCAGAGTTTTGAAGTTAGAGAATCTTTCTTAATGGGGCCATCAGGAAAAGGTACTGTATTACAAACGTCATTTGAAATTATGCCATATGGTTCACGTAGATTTGTAACAACAATTCCAAAAGAAGGAAAAAAATAAATGTTTATTCAATCTTTTCCAGATGAAATAGATTTGTTAGCTTTTTTTGAGGGAGAACCTGTTTTTCAGAATACAGAGGATTTACACTTTGCATACAAATATACTGATCAAAATGAAATGTCTATACTTTTTTCGTTTAGTGCAACTGGAGGTTGGATACAAACAATTATAGAGTTTAAACAGAAAAAAATAGCGCACAATCTAATGGAGGGTGTGGAATACTTTAAGATAGAAAAAGATGTTGATGGTGAGTACCTAACGACCGAAGTTGTACTAGAGGATACAAGAACAAAGGTTGAAATAAGATTACAACCTTTTATTTCTACTGAATTTTCAACATTAATAAGATGATTAATTGATCTGTCTTTGATTTAATCATAGGGTTGATATTATCAAGGACAGATCTATATTACTTTATTTTAGATAGGCTTCTCAATCCTGAAAATCAATAACCACTGTTGCGCATCAATGATGACTGGCTGACCGGTGGTAAAGCAGGAAAGGGAATGAATGGTAATTCTCTGGAATGGAATTCTTAGCAGAACTACCCCAAAAAGACTATTGATGGTAAGCAATATGCGTCGATTGGAAACAGATTATATTCACAACATGCAGTTGATAGGATGCAACTACCAGAGTTAGGGCTCCCTGCCGGTACAGTTGGAGCTGGTCGTAACATTTCTCCTAATATTGTAGAGCACACTATACAAAATGAAACAAAAACCAGTTCAATGGTTAATGGTGTAAAAAGGACTGTATATTGGAGTGGTGATGTAGGTGTTGTTACCGAAAGGAATAGTAAAATTGTAGTGACCATTCTCAGAAGGAGTGAAAAGTGATGAATTGGATATATCCAGATGTTATTAATAATCTTAAAAAAAAATGTGATTCTTATTTAAATAAAAAAATTAGTTTGGATGAAATACAATCTAGTATTTATGAAGCTGAGCATCAGATACTGGCATTAGAAGAAAAATGGTTAAGAGAATTACTATTTGATGCAGAAAATCAAATTGAATTAAATCGTTATACGATAGATAGTGAAAAGTTAGAACAATCTGTTGAACCTATTATCAAAAATATAATGACTAAAATATCATAATAAGAATAATTTCTACCTAACTATTAGAGATTCTAATTATTATCTTTTAGACTTATATAGCAAGTTGAGTAAATAATTTACCCTACTCTATTGTTATGGTTATGAACATACCAGCATAAAATCTGAGCTTCTCCAATTCAACGACCATTCATGGTCGTTGAATTGGAGGGCTAGGTCTGACCAGACTAGGTATATAACAAATGGTATAAAATTATTCGATTATAGGAAAAGTTGCTACTACTATTGATAAAAATAGTGCAAAACTAGGTTTTGAACATAACTGTCGCGGAGAAGAGATGATTATTACTTCTAATTTGGATGATTATTATGATTATG
>NZ_JACFQM010000021.1:0-1954 GCF_016101465.1 Snodgrassella sp. M0110
TTCGAATTTGATTTATATCATTTTATTTTTCAGATAAATAGCATAATATCTATATCAATTAACCCATCTTTGCTTTTTATATTATTCGGCAACGTCAACTCCTAGATAATTATTGAATGCTTACTTTCTCAAACCAGAGATAGCCAAATGCAAAAAATCTTTATAGCTATTATTTTCATTATCTGTCAGTTAATCTCTTACTCAGCATTAGCACTATCTGTGTACTACCCACCCATCTATAAAGTTAAAGCATCTGACTTTATAGAAAAATTCAATACTTTAAATAAACAATATCGATATAATCTGAAACCTATTAAAAAACCCAAGGAGCCTCGATCTCGATATGAAATCACTTATCTCCTTACACCTAATATTTATCTCACAATAAAGAGCGACTTTGAGTTAGTAACAGAACTTAAACTTGCCTGTGACCAATTCGCCAATAATAAATCAGCCGGCATGAATAAATGTCAGCAATCTATACAGCTTATTAGTGAAGCATTTGATCCTGATTTTGTGCTTAGTGACTTCAAGCATAATAAAGTATGTAAATCTACAGATAAGGTAAATTCATGTTTATATGAGTTCAATGATATTATGTACACACAGGAAAATGAACAAAACACACAATCTTTACGCTTCATCATTTCTCCATTCATAGGGTTCCCAGTACGTCGTACTATGGGAAGCCGCCCCATTTATCAAATCAAATCTTCTGATTTTATAGAAAAATTCAATACTTTAAATAAACAATATCGATATGATTTGGAACCACGTAACTTTCGATCTGAAAACAATTATTTATTATCATCATTTAGATCTAATAGCGACCTCACAATTAATAGCGAATCTAATTTTGTAACAGGGCTTAAATTTACCTGTTACCATTTCTCGATTAATAGATCAGCTAACAGATCAGCCGACATGAATAAATGCTACCAATCTATTCAGCTTATTAGTCAGGCATTTGATCCTGATTTTGTGCTTAGTGACTTCGAGCGGAATAAAGTATGCAAATTCACAGACGAGGGAAGCTACTCTTGTTCCTATAATTCCCAAAATGTTGGTTACACACTGGAATATAAAAAAAGCGAACGAATTTTATCTTTTATCATTTCTCCACTCACCTCTTACTCAATATTACCTGATGCGAGGAGCCCACTACCCACCTATCAGATACAAGAATCTGACTTTATAGAAAAATTCGATACTTTAAATCAACAATATCTATATGATCTGCAGCCCTTTAACTTTCAATCTGAAATTACTTATCTACTTACACCTAATATCTACATCACAATGAAAAACCGGTATGGTATGGTAACAGAACTTAAACTTGTCTGTGACCGATTCGCCAATAATAAATCAGCCGGCATGAATAAATGTCAGCAATCTATTCAGCTTATGAGTAAAGCATTTGATCCTGATTTTGTGCTTAGCGACTTCAAGCGTAATAAAGTATGTGAATCTACAAACAAGGTAAAATCATGTTCATATATGTTCAATCAAGTTAGTTATACACAGGAGCATGATCTGGACGACCAATCTTTACGCTTTAGCATTTCTCCAATGCGTGAGTATAGGTGGTAAGGCATTTGATCCTGATTTTGTGCTTAGCGACTTCAAGCGTAATAAAGTATGTGAATCCACAGGCAAAGTAAAATCTTATTCCTATGAATTCAATGATGTTGTGTACACACAGGAACATGAACAAAACCAACAATCTTTACGCTTTATCATTACTCTGTATCTTGATTCACGACTGTTTCACGTAGGTTATTAATTTTATTTTATACATCTGAATAATAAGATACTTCAACTCGTAAAGAGAATTTATCAATATAAGATATTCTCCTGTGCAAATAATTCATATAACTACCAGATTTTTGTTCCGACTGGATTGATAAATATGACCAGTTAAAATCTTCGAATTTGATTTATATCATTTTATTTT
>NZ_JACFQM010000022.1:0-1696 GCF_016101465.1 Snodgrassella sp. M0110
TCAATTCGCGAGGCCAGATTTTTGGCGCGTTCAATATCTTTACAGAAAACGGTTCCGCCCAGACCAAAATTAGAATCATTAGCCAGTGTAATTGCTTCTTCATCATTTTTTACAACATACAACTGTGCTACAGGCCCGAAAAATTCTTCGAAATAAGCCGGATTATCCCGGCTGATATCCGTGATCAGTGTTGGGGCAAAAAAATTATATTCACCTAGCGGATTATTACATAATATCTTAGCACCATAATCAATGGCAGTATAAAGCTGATCACCCAATATATTCAAGACCTTAAAAGATGAAAGGGGTGCCAGAGTAGTCTTTTCATCCATCGGATCGCTCATAACCACTTGAGCAAAATCATCCTTAACGATTTGGATAAATTGATCGGCTAATTTTTCATGAACGATAAACCGTTTTGCCGCAATACAAGCCTGACCGGCGTTAAACAAACATTCTGTTACTGCAGTATGTGCAGCGGCTACGACATCCGTATCGTCTGTAACGATGAATACACCATTACCTCCCAGTTCCATAGTCGATTTTTTCAGTTTACTACCAGCTAGTTCGGCTACAATACTACCGGTATCTTCAGACCCTGTTAGAGTTACACCTTGTACACGCTGGTCAGCAATGATTGCTACTATCTGATCATAGCTAACACATAAATTAGTATAAGTACCGGCTGGTGCTTTGGCTTTATGCAACAGATCTTCCACCAGTTGGGCACATTGCGGAACATTACTGGCATGTTTGGCTACTACCGGATTGCCTACGGCAATAGCTGGTGCAATTACTCGGATAAGCTGGTAAATAGGAAAACTCCATGATTCAATTGCCAGAATAATACCGATAGGGTGATGTTCTACCCAACCAGTACCTAGTTTGCTCGGATAGGCTATTGGTTTTAATAATTCAGCAGCATGTTTAACACAGTACTGAATAATTTCAATGGAGTTAATAACCTCGTTACGACTCTCTACAATACGTTTTCCCATCTCCATTGTAATAGTACGGGCAATCTTTTCCTGATGCTCTATCATTAATTTGGTCAGGCGCTGTAATAATTCCAGTCTTTCATCAATATTTTTGGGTTGTGACCATTCTGACTTATATAGTGTATGAGCCTGAGTCAGTGCGCTTTCAACTTCAGCATCAGTATGATTGGGAAAAATTTTGATAAGCTGCCTAGTGAGGGGATCAATGGATTGATATGCCATATTTAGCTATCCTTCAAACATATAATTGTAAGGATATTTTGTCTGTAAAATACGGAGCAGGAGAAAACAATTGTCCGAATTATGTGAGAAAAAATTTTAACAAAAATTATAAATATTAATATAGGCTATTAATGAATGTATGGCAGAAAATCAAGTTATCATAAAGCAGTATAGCTAGAATATGATTTACACTATCAGAAAACTGGACAGTATCATGAAAAATATTAAAATTGATTGGTGATTTTCCTTCATTTTATCTAAGAAAAGCAGCCTGTTTTACAGACTGCTTTTTGCAGAAGCAGTGAGCTTATTCCTGAGCAAGTACCACCAATTTATGGTTAACAAATTCTTTAATACCCAAATCGCTAAGCTCACGTCCGTAGCCCGAACGTTTAACTCCGCCAAATGGCAGTTCAGCTACGGAATCACCGAAACGGTTAATAAATACCATACCGGTTTCAATTCGCGAGGCCAGA
>NZ_JACFQM010000023.1:0-1399 GCF_016101465.1 Snodgrassella sp. M0110
TTATTATTTAAAGGAAATTAACTGAAATATTTAAAATGTTTTGGTATACTTAAAGAAATGTAAATGTAATATTATAAATATATAAATTTTCTTATTGTGGAAAGAAAATAACTATGAAAAAAATCCTTTTTTTATTATTGCTTCCAATTACCTGTTTCGCACAAAGTGAAATAAGTAATTTTTGGGAATATAGCAATGGCAATCGGAGAATTATAATTAGTGACATTATAAATGATGAAGTTGATTCATATATGATATTTAAAGATGTAATAGAGAGTTCAGATAGTTCTTGTTCTCGTTATGTTCCAATTTTATTTCTTAAGGCTGATGGTACTTTCTTTTCAAGGACCACTTCTGAATATGGTACTTACTTTTCAACGACCACTTCTGAATGTAGTAACGATTGTTTTTATTATTCGGACGGTACCTTTAAAAAAATTGATGAAACACATATACAATTACAAATTAAAAAATCTGGGCAATCGGGTTTGTGTCCGGGTGGAAAAAAAGTCAATAGCAAACGACGAGATTTGGGTATTTTTGAAATTAAAACTTATGAAGATAGATATGATTTAATAAAAATAAATAGTAAATAAAAAAATATTTACAAATAAAAAAAACAATAATTTAGTTACTATTGTTATGGATGATTCAGCTACTGCTCCAATAGATGATATCGATGACGATATCCCATTTTAAATAATACGGATAAGACATAGCCAGCTTTTAGCTGGCTTTTATTTTTAAAGGTTGAAAATGAAATTTAAACAAGTTAATATGATTGTGCAGCTTTCAATAGAGCTGTCAGGATTGGCGTCCTGAATACACAAGGAGCAAAAATACCGCTTCTATGCGGCTTTTTTTTGTGAGCTTTCTCGCACTGTTTCTATGGTGAGTTAAGCTAGGGCTCGAAAGAGCGCCGTTTACCTTGTATAGCGGTACGCCAACCTTGTTTAACTCACCCCCAATATTGGCGTGTTGGTGGTGATTAAATTAATTTAATACAAGGATTTAATCATGTCTAATCAACCAATTCAATTATCTAACTATTCATTTGAAAACCATCAAATAAGAACGACCATTAAAAATGATGAAATATGGTTTGTTGCTAAAGATGTTTGCGATGCGGTAAAAATTTCAAATGTAGCTGATGCTTTGATTAAGCTTGATAATGATGAAAAAGCGACTGTCGGTTTAACCGATAGTCGTAATGGCTCAGGTGCTCAACGTATTTCCATTATTTCAGAATCAGGCATGTACACCCTAATACTTAGATGTCGTGACGCTGTAAAAAAGGGTACGGCACCATATAAATTTAAAAAATGGGTAACTAGTGAAGTCCTGCCCTCTATCCGTAAAACAGGCAGCTACTCTCTAACATTAAATAAGCAGCAGCAAT
>NZ_JACFQM010000024.1:0-1240 GCF_016101465.1 Snodgrassella sp. M0110
CCAAACCATTAAATAATTCATTGCCATATGGATGGTCAAAAATAAAAAATATGTCTGATATTGAAACTATAAATAAAAAATGTGAATATAATTTTTTTGTAGAACACACTAAACAAGAAACAAAATATTTTGAAAAAAACTGCCCTTTTGAATCTTTAAAATCTACTTCTAACTCTGACATAACTGAAAATATAGAGAAAGAAGACTCTGTGTCAGATAAAAGGGTATACCTTTATCAGTCAGAAAAATTTTCCCTTTTTTTAGAAGAAAAACCGATAACAGATCCTAATTTTAACCCCGCTTATAATACTCCTGACGAGGCTTTATTTCTTGAAAAAGACGGGCAAATTGTTGATGAATTAACGGTTAGTTGGTTTAGTACTGGTGACTTTGATTTTACTGATGAACTAAGTTACTATATTGATAAAAAATTTAATATTTTTATTATAAATCATGGCATTCATGAGACTGGTTATTGGTTGAATTTATGGGCACATTATAAAATAGATCCCCAAAAAATCAAATTTGAGGCAATAAAGATTAAAAAAGGCAGTGAACAAATAAATTTTCCTGATAAGTTGATTTTATTACCCAATCAATATTTTGATAAATATTTTGATAAAGACTTAGTTCAACCCTGTTCAGAAGAATCTGATTGTAATGATTTTTATTCTTATATATATTACCTTAATGAAGCAAAAAAGAACACAGCATTACTGGTCAAAAAATCCAATGCCCCAAAAAACACTTTTTCATTATTTAAGAAAAAATTAGATCAAACATGTATAAAAATACTTAGACTTCATGATAATAAAGAATACGAAAATTCATCTTTTAATGATCTACATTCATGTGAGATAAACGGACTTAAACAAGAACTGATTCGTATTGAAAAAGAACTAGGTAAATATTGAGTAGATAGCGGTTGCTTAATTTTGCCTAAAACAAAATGATGCAATCAAACTAAATTATTTAATTTACCAAAAAATAAAGAATTGGGATTATTCTTTTATTTTTGAAATTTATATTATTATGATTTTATTAAGTAGTTTTTTAATAAAATATATATCTATTTTATGTCAGGATCAAACAAATGAAAATTTTTAAAGTGAAAATAATAAAATTGATTAATAGTAAATTATTTATCGGACTATGTTTATTGATTATATTCACACCAGCTACCTTCTCCAAACCATTAAATAATTCATTGCCATATGGATGGTCAAAAATAAAAAATATG
>NZ_JACFQM010000025.1:0-933 GCF_016101465.1 Snodgrassella sp. M0110
CAGCTCCTAGATAACTATTGAATGCTTACTTTCTCAAACCAGAGATAGCCAAATGCAAAAAATCTTTATAGCTACTATTTTCATTATCTGCCAGCTAATCTCTTACTCAGCATTAGCACTATCTGAGCTACCCCCACTACCCATTCATAAAGTCAAAATTTCTGATTTTGTAGAAAAATTTAATACTTTAAATAAACAATATCGATATAATCTGAAACCTATTAAAAAACCCAAGGAGTCTGGATTTCTATATGAAATCACTTATCTCCTTACACCTAATATTTATCTCACAATAAAGAGCGAGCTTGAGTTGGTATCAGGATTTAAACTTGCCTGTGACCAATTCGCGAATAATAAATCAGCCGATATGAATAAATGCCAGCAATCTATTCAGCTTGTTAGTCAGGCATTTGATCCTGATTTTGTGCTTAGCGACTTCGAGCGGAATAAAGTATGTGAATCCGAACATAAAACGTCATGGACAGCTGGATCCATTGGCATGGTAAAATTATGTTCATATGAGTCCACTAAAGTTCGTTATACACAGGAGTATGATCTGGACGACCAATCTTTACGCTTTAGCATTTTTCCGTTTAGTGAGGATAGATCAGATTACCCCACAGAATCTGAATCAGATCTGATGTCCTTAAAACTTGTTCAATACTATGCCAGCTATGTTATTAATTACGCTTTACCATTTCTACATACAGACAATCTTCTTATATATCTGAATATTAAGATACATCAACTCAGAATGAGCATTTAGCAATATAAGACATACTGGTATGCAAATAATTT
This sequence comes from Snodgrassella sp. M0110, assembly GCF_016101465.1. Classification (NCBI taxonomy): domain Bacteria; kingdom Pseudomonadati; phylum Pseudomonadota; class Betaproteobacteria; order Neisseriales; family Neisseriaceae; genus Snodgrassella; species Snodgrassella sp. M0110. The sequence continues at coordinate 799 of NZ_JACFQM010000025.1, forward strand.
ATATAACTACCAGATTTTTGTTCCGACTGGATTGATAAATATGACCAGTTAAAATCTTCGAATTTGATTTATATCATTTTATTTTTCAGATAAATAGCATAATATCTATATCAATTAACCCATCTTTGCTTTTTA